>DASWQB010000538.1:0-24192 GCA_036398335.1 Afipia sp.
CACCGCTGCCGCTGGCCACGTCATCGAGGCGTTCGGCAATTTCGTGATGAGCGGCAATTTCGTCATCGGCATCATCGTGTTCACGATTCTGGTGATCGTGAACTTCGTGGTCATCACCAAGGGTTCGGGCCGCATCGCCGAGGTCGCGGCGCGCTTTCATTTGGACGCGATGCCCGGCAAGCAGATGGCAATCGACGCCGATCTGTCCGCCGGCCTGATCGATGAAAAAACCGCCAAGGAGCGCCGCAAGGCACTGGAAGACGAGAGCGGTTTCTTCGGCGCCATGGACGGCGCCTCGAAATTCGTGCGCGGCGACGCCGTCGCAGGCCTCATGATCGTGTTCATCAACATCATCGGCGGCATCATCATCGGAGTCGCGCAGCAGGGACTGAGCTTCGGAGAGGCCGGCCGCACCTACACCCTGCTCACAGTGGGCGATGGTCTTGTGACGCAAGTGCCGGCACTCATCGTCTCGACCGCCGCGGGCCTGCTGGTGTCGAAGGCCGGTGTCAGCGGCGCCGCCGACAAGGCCATGATGAAGCAGTTTTCCGGCTATCCGCAGGCCCTCGGCATGTCGTCGGGCGTCATGCTGGTGCTGGCCATGCTGCCGGGCATTCCGATGATTCCTTTTCTTCTGCTCGGCACCGGCGCCGGCGCGCTGGCGCTGAGCGCGAAGAAGCGCTTGCGTGTCGCCAAGGCCGAGGAAGTGCGGATCGCCGCAGCTCCTGCAGCGGCCGCTGCGGCCAGCGCCGCGGCGGAAGAGCCGATCTCCAGCGCGCTGAAGATCGACGATCTGAAAATCGAACTCGGCTATGCGCTGCTGCCGCTGGTCAACGGTCCGGACGGCAGCGACCGCCTCACCGACCAGATCAAGGCACTGCGCCGTTCGCTCGCAATCGAGATGGGCTTTGTGATGCCCGCGGTCCGCATTCTCGACAACGTCCAGCTCGAGGCCAACACCTACGTCATCAAGATCAAGGAGGTGGACGCAGGCACCGGGCGGGTCTGGGCCAACCAGTTCATGGTCATGGACCCATCCGGCAATCAGGTGAATGTACCAGGCACGCACACCACCGAACCGACATTCGGATTGCCCGCGACCTGGGTGGATGCGTCGCTCAAGGAGGAAGCCTCGTTGAAAGGCTACACCGTGGTCGATGCGCCGACGGTGATGTCCACACACCTCACCGAATTGCTCAAGAACAATATGTCGGACCTCTTGTCCTACGGCGAGGTCCAGAAGCTTCTGAAAGACCTGCCCAAGGAGCAGGGCGAACTGGTGAAGGATATCGTGCCAGGCCAGATCACGGTGTCGGGCATCCAGCGCGTGCTGCAACTTCTGCTCGCCGAACGCATCTCGATCCGCGATCTCTCCACCATCCTCGAAGGGATTGCCGACGCGCTGGCGTTCTCACGCAATCCGGCGACGATCGTCGAACACGTCCGCGCCCGTCTCGCCCGCCAGATCTGCGCGCAAAATACCTCGATGAACGGTTATCTGCCGCTGATTGCGCTGTCGGCGAAATGGGAACAAGCTTTCGCTGAATCGATTATTGGCACGGGCGAGGATCGAAGCCTGGCAATGCAGCCTTCAAGGTTGTCCGAGTTCATGGTCGCCGTGCGCGACAAATTTGAACAGGCCGCTCGCGAGGGCGAAGCGCCGGTGCTGGTCACGTCCGCATCGGTCCGGCCGTTCGTGCGCTCGCTGGTCGAGCGTTTCCGCGCCCAGACCACCGTTTTGTCGCAGGCTGAAATTCATCCCCGCGCCAGGCTGAAAACGGTCGGAAGCGTCTGATTTGACCCCTCAATAAACTCACTTGCCCATGGCATTTTGGGCACATCCTAACGATTTGTAATGTTTCATCGAGCGGTGGAATTAGCGTCAAAACGCTCGCAATTTACCTATATCATTGAAAAGTATTTCATATTTCGTGTCGTATAAGGTGCGCTCCCAAGGGATCACAACCGATCACTCATTTGTGAACGGTCTTGGGAAACAAAATCACGGCTCTTACGTCTTTTACATCGTGAGGTCGAACCAAGCGGCACTTTTTCCGACACAGGATCAAGACCGCCACCGAACCGAGGGAGGCAACTATGAACCATTCGTTTTACAGCGCGGATCGTATGACCCACCTCAAAATTGTGGTGGTTGCATTGGTTGCGGCGATCGGCGTGGCGGCACTTGGCATTTCGGCGCATGTCACTGGTGGCGACAACTACGCCCAAGTGACCAGCACCCCCGTGGTGAAAGCCACCCGCACCATCATGATCACCAGTTCGGATCAGCAGATGGTCCGCTAAGAAATTTGGAGATTCACGAGGTTCTTCCCCAGCCCCCCGAAGTCGCCTTGTGAATTGCTGGTCCGTCCCCATCGGACTGCTCAGAAAACGCCCGCCCCCCACGGGCGTTTTTTGATTCGAGGTCCTCGGTGATTTAAGCTCAGCGCCCGCTTTGGCCGCCAGCCGGAACACTTTCAATCAGTTTGCCAGCATAGATCGGATTCGTCGTCGGGTTACCTGTCGGCGAGCCGCCCGCGGGCTCAACCGTCACCGCATAGATCGCCTGATTGATTGTATCGGCATCGAAGGCAGCCAGCGCCGCGCGCGAAGTGAAATCGCTTTCACCGATCACACCCAGGGATCTCGGACGCGGCAATTTGTCGGAGACGAGCCACAATTCGAAACTTTTATCAGGTGGAGGTGCGGCACCGACACGACGCACCGTGAAGCTCTTGGTCGCCTGATCCACAGTCAGGATGAAAGCGGGCTCAGCGGCGTTCTGCTGCAACACCGCGACGAGCTGCGCCGGCGGCGGCGGCGCAGGCGCGCGAATCTCGACGGTCTGCACCTTTGGCTTTACCCGCAACTGCACCGGCAGCAAATCCGGCCGATAAAGTTGCAGGGCTGCCACCGCAGCGAAACTGGCGGCCAGCGCGCTTGCAACCATGCCAAACGCGTAGCTCCCGCTGCGCTTGCGTTTCGGGAGCGGCACGACTTCGGATCGCGGGACAATGAAGTCGGAATCGTCGCGCGCTTCGATTTTGATAACGGGTTCGGCCGGTGCCACTGGCTCCGCGGCCACATCCAGTTCGGGGCCCGCAACAGGATCGCTCCTCTCGGCTATCTCATTATCGGAGGCAACATGAGAGACGGCGGAGACAGCAGGCAAAACGACAGGCGCCTGCTCTCCATGCGTTTCGATGGCGGTTTTGATCTTGGCCCATAGATGTGGAGGGGCATCGACCGACGCGACCATTTGATGCAACGGCGAGAGTTTGCGGTCCCAGGCCTCGACGATTTCCATGAAACCGTGATCGACGATCATCATGGTTTCGACAAGCGCCCGCTCGTCGGCGTCGAGGGTGCCGAGCGCGTATTCCGCCGCCAGAGCGATATGATCGTCGCTGTAAGTCGTCATGCCATTCCCAGACATTCGCGAATTTCGATCAGGCTGCGTCGCAGCCAGGTCTTCACCGTACTGAGCGGCGTCTCGAATTTGTCCGCAAGCTGTTCACGGCTCCAGCCGTTGTAATAGGCAAGCAGCACCAGCCTCTGCCGGTCCGGCTCCAACCGTCCCACGCATTCCAGCACTCGCTTGAGCTCTTCCGTCATCTCCCGGCGCGCCAAAGGTTCAGGTGTATCGGAAGCAACTTCGAGAGCCGCCGGCTCATCCTCGATCGAGGCCTCGCTTCGTTTGCGAATGACATCGATCGCCCGGTTGCGCGCGATCGACACCATCCATGTGATCGGTGACGCGAGCCCCGGATTGAACTGTCCAGCGTTATTCCAAATCTTGACATAGGCTTCCTGGAGAACCTCCTCAGCGAGGTCCTGACGGCGTAAGATACGGAGCACCACCCCGTAAAGTTTCCCGTGGGTGGCCTCGTAAACACGCAGAAAGGCGGCTTGATCGCCTTTCGCGACCGAGGCGAGCAGCCAGACAAGTTCGACCGGCGTCATCATGTCAGTTCTTGCACTCCAGGCGGCCGCCGAAAATCGGCGCCGCCGTCAGGCGTACCTTATGCCAGCCAGATGCGCCTGTTGGCAAAGCCAGAAACGCAAAAAACCCGGACCTGTGGACCGGGTTTTGAGCAATTGCAGTCTCTTTGCGGTGACCGGCGTGGATAAAGGCCCGGCCGGTGCTAGTTAAGCCATGGCGATGCGGGCGCGCATCAGACCGATGCTGTCGAGATCGGCCTGCTCGCGGGCGTTTTCCTCGGCGCGCTCGCGGGCCTGATCGCGCTCGTCAAGCAGTTCCACCTTCTTCAGTTCTTCGAAGGCTTCGCCCAGAAGCGCCTTGGCGTCTTCGAGCTGACCGCGCAGCTCATCCGCCGAGCGGGTGAGGTTTTCACGGCGCTGGATCGCAGCCTTGGCATAGGTTGGATAAGCGAAATGGGACGGATCCTGGATACCGGCGCGGTCCTGTTCGGTCTGGATTTCGCGCTCCAGATCCACCGACATACGCTGGAAATCGGCGATCATGCCCTCAATCTGGGCAACCCGGCGGCGCTTTTCATCGACCTGAAATTTCTTCAGCCGGATCAGCGTTTCACGTGACTTCATCGACTCGTACTCCCCAGAAGTCCCAATACGAAAGCGGGACAGAACCGGCATCCCGAAAGGGTCGTTCCGGCAACCAACACAGATGTCGCGGATCATGGCCCGACAAAGTTATCTTTCCGTTTCCATGGCGCCGAGGATTTGCTCGAGTTGGCCGTACCCCGCCTCCAGGCTGGTCGCCTCGCTCTTGCCCTGACGCAAAAAGTCCTCCAGCGGCTCATGGAGCCGAATTGACTCGTCGACATCCGGGCTGGATCCGGCTCGATAGGCGCCAAGCCGGATCAACTCCTCCATATCGGCGTAGGTCGCCATCACCTGGCGAGCCTTGGTAATGACCGGCAGGAACATCGGGTCGGCGGATTTGGGCATGGTACGGGAGACCGATTTCAGCACATTGATCGCGGGATAGCGTCCACGCTCGGCAATCGCGCGCTCCATCACGATATGGCCGTCGAGAATACCGCGCACGGCATCCGCCACCGGCTCGTTGTGATCGTCGCCGTCGACCAGCACCGTGAAAATGCCCGTGATGGTGCCCTCACCGAGACCGGGACCGGCGCGCTCCAAAAGCTTGGGCAGTTCGGTGAACACGGTCGGCGTATATCCCTTGGCGGTCGGCGGCTCGCCGGCGGAGAGACCGATTTCGCGCTGAGCCATCGCAAAGCGCGTCACGGAGTCCATCATGCACATGACGTCCTTGCCCTCGTCGCGAAAATATTCCGCGATCGCGAGCGTCAGATAGGCGGCCTGACGGCGCATCAATGCAGGCTCGTCCGAGGTCGCAACCACCACGACCGATCGTGCAAGCCCCTCCTCGCCAAGATCGTCCTGCAAGAACTCCTGCACCTCGCGGCCACGTTCGCCGACAAGGCCGATTACCGACACATCGGCATCGACATTGCGCGCCAGCATCGACAGCAGCACAGATTTGCCGACGCCGGAGCCGGCGAAAATACCCATGCGCTGGCCGCGGCAGCAGGTCAGGAAGGTGTTGAGCGCACGCACGCCCAGATCGAGCGGCGCCCCCACGCGTTTTCGCGAGTGCGCCGGCGGCGGCGAATTGCGGAACGGCATCGGCGCTGCCCCCTGCTCCAGCGGCCCCTTGCCGTCGATCGGCTCACCCATGGCATTCACCACACGCCCGAGCCAGGACGCAGACGGCCGCACCTGACTGGCGGCATTGGCAATCTCCGCCCGGCAGCCTCGCCGGACACCATCAAGCCCGGCGAACGGCATCACCACCGCATTGCTGCCGTTAAAGCCGATCACCTCGCAGGGGATGAAACGATCCCGCCCGGTCTCGATCACCAGCCGCGCGCCGACCGACATCGCATGGATGGGCCCCGCAATCTCGACCATCAGGCCGCGCACACCGACCACGCGGCCATAGATATTGACGCCGTCGAGGTCTGAAATCTGCTCAGCCAGCGCTTTCATTGCGAAAACCTTAAGTTTCGGCGATTTGGAGACGTGTCCTTAACCCCGTGTTTACCCGCATCGTTAATCATTACGTCACTGTCTTTGGTGACTGAGAGCACTCGGCCTTCAGAATAAAGGAACGAGTCGCAGGAGTCGGTTAGGCCCGCCTCTTAATGTGAGTACTGAAGAACGTGGGATACAAAAAACTGCTTCGCTGCAACACCTTAGTGCGATTCGACAAAAATTGCACGATTAGTACTTGCAGGCACGAATCACCATTTGTTAACCATATGTCGTCAGGATTCGAATCAGTTGTTCAAAGGCGTTCCAGTGCCGCGAGTTTGCGGCCGGCCTGACGCCCGGAGCGGCGACTATTAGGGGACTGGCATGCGCGTATTGCTGATAGAAGATGACAGCGCCACCGCGCAGTCGATTGAGCTGATGCTCAAATCCGAGAGTTTCAACGTCTATACGACGGACCTCGGTGAAGAGGGCGTCGATCTCGGCAAGCTTTATGATTACGACATCATTTTGCTGGACCTGAACCTGCCGGACATGTCCGGTTACGAAGTTCTCAAACAGCTTCGCGTCTCGAAGATCAAGACACCCATTCTGATTCTCTCCGGCCTCGCCGGCATCGAGGATAAGGTCAAGGGTCTCGGCGTCGGCGCCGACGACTACATGACCAAGCCTTTCCACAAGGACGAACTGGTCGCTCGCATCCACGCGATCGTGCGCCGGTCCAAGGGGCACGCCCAGTCAGTCATCCAGACCGGCGATCTCGTCGTCAACCTCGACACCAAGACGGTGGAAGTCGGCGGCCAGCGCGTGCATCTCACGGGCAAGGAATACCAGATGCTGGAGCTGCTCTCGCTCCGCAAGGGCACCACGCTCACCAAGGAAATGTTCCTGAACCACCTTTACGGCGGCATGGACGAGCCCGAACTGAAGATCATCGACGTTTTCATCTGCAAGCTGCGCAAGAAGCTGGCTAACGCTTCCGACGGACGCAACTTCATCGAGACCGTGTGGGGCCGCGGCTATGTGCTGCGTGAGCCGCACGAGGATGAAGCGCGCATTCCCGCCTGATCGATCCATGACGAAGGGCCCGCCTGGCTCTCTCCTCCTGACTTCAACCCCGCCGCGAATGGCGGGGTTTTTGTTTTCGGATGCACTCAGCCGACGATCCCGAAAAGGTGAAGCGCGATTCCTGCGGCACATGATGCCGCCAGTACAATCGGGATGCTGACGCGCCTTGAGAGGATCGCGGCGGCAGCCGCGAGCGCCAGACCCAGCGCCGCGATATCCACGCTTGAAAGCACCGGCACTTCGAACGACAACCCATAACGGCGGATCGGTACGACCTCGCGAAACAGGGTGTGAATCGAAAACCAGATCGACAGATTCAGAATCACGCCGACCACCGCGGCGGTAATTGCCGAGAGCACGCCCGTCAGGGCGGCATTGCCGCGCAGGATTTCGATAAAGGGTGCGCCAAGAAAGATCCAAAGAAAACACGGCGCAAACGTCACCCACGTCGCGAGCAGGCCGCCGAGCGTACCGGCCAGCATCGGCGGCAGCGTACCGGCATCGCGGAATGCAGCCATGAAGCCCACGAATTGCAGCACCATGATCAGCGGGCCGGGCGTGGTCTCCGCCATGCCGAGACCGTCGAGCATCTCGCGCGGCTGCAGCCAGTGATAGTGCTCAACGGCCTGCTGCGCGACATAGGCCAGCACGGCATAGGCGCCCCCGAACGTCACCATCGCCATCTTGCTGAAGAACAGCGCGATCTGGCTGAAAACATTGTCATAGCCAAGAAAGATCAAAAGCGCGGCGACTGGCGCAAGCCATATCGTCAGCCAGAATGCGCCAACTTTCAGCGCGCGGGACAGGTTCGGTCTCGTATCATCAGACGGTGCAGCTTCCAGAGCATCGTCGATCCGCGCCCCCGATTGACCGGCACCGTGTCCAGCCACTGAGAACTCCGAACGCCCCGTGCGCGCGCCGAAATAGCCGATCAGTCCTGCAGCCATGATAATGATGGGAAACGGGACATTGAAAAAGAAAATTGCGGCAAAGGCTGCCCCTGCGAGTAGGATCAAGATGAGATTACGCAGCGTGCGTTTGCCAAGTCGAAACACGGCCTGAGCCACGATCACGAGCACGGCGGCCTTTAGCCCGAAGAACAAGCCGGCCACGAAACCCGTATTGCCGAAAGCGGCGTAGATGTAGCTCAGCACCATGATGGCGACGATACCGGGCAGGATGAACAATCCACCCGCCATTAGGCCGCCCGCGGTGCGATGCATCAGCCAGCCGATATAGGTCGCAAGCTGCTGTGCTTCGGGTCCCGGCAGCAACATGCAGTAATTCAGCGCGTGCAGGAAACGGCTGTCGGAAATCCAGCGCTTCTCCTCGACGAGGATGCGATGCATGACAGCGATCTGCCCAGCAGGGCCGCCGAAGCTGAGCAGCGCCACGCGCAGCCAGACGACAAAAGCCTCACGTATGGAAACAGAAGATGAAGCCGGCGGGATTGTTGGCGGCTCAGCCACCAAAGATTTCGAAGACAGCATGACACGTCCTTGCAAGCGTGCGGGACGCGATACTTGGACAGACGCCCGAGTCGAACATGCCGTCTATGGGGAGATCGCTTTTCCCCAACGCCATTATAGATCAACTCTGACGCGCCGCCACCTGCTTTGCACCATGCATGCCCGGCACGAGCGACGGCGCCTTGATGCCGGCCTGTGGCAGATACACACCGCGCCGTTGCGCGCACGGACGGAACGAATCGCTTAAGCCGACCACGGTCTCGGCGGCGCCGAGGAATAAGTAACCGTCCGGCTCCATGGCCTTTGCCAGATTTCTGAATACCGCCGTTTTGGTCGGTTGATCGAAATAGATCAGCACGTTTCGGCAAAAGATCACGTCGAACACACCAAGGCTGGAAAAATCCTGCAAAAGGTTGAGCGGCCGGAACTGCACCATGGCCCGGATATCAGGGTTGATTTGCCACACCTCTCCGGTCTGCTTGAAATGCTTCATCAGCATCTGGATCGGCAGTCCGCGTTGCACCTCGAATTGGCTGTACAAACCCGATTTGCATTTTTCCAGAACCTCGTGCGACAGATCGGTCGCCACGATCTCGACACGCCAGCCGGCGAGTTGCGCTCCCATGTCTTTCAGGATCATCGCAATCGAATACGGCTCCTGGCCTGTGGACGCCGCCGCGCACCAGATGCGCAGACTTTTGCGCGCCGCGCGCGCCTTCAGAAGCTCGGGGAAAACCGTCTCGTGCAAATGATCGAACGGTATCTTATCGCGAAAGAAGAACGTCTCATTGGTGGTCATCGCCTCAACCGCCTCGGTGATGAGACGATCGGAACCTTGTTTCATTTTCGTAAAAAGCTCGCTGAGACTTCCGATACCGAATTTGCGTGCGAGCGGCAGCAGCCGGCTTTCGACCAGATACTGTTTGTCGTCGGACAAAACGAGACCCGAACGTTCCTTCAGCAGCTTGCGCAAGAAATCGTATTCGAGCTGATTCACGAATGGTCTCCCGAGAAAATCTTCTGCACCTTCTGTGCGATCTGGTCGAGCGGCAGTACTGCGGCGCAGATACCCGCATTCGCAGCCGATCCCGGCATGCCCCACACCACGCTCGTCGCTTCGTCCTGAGCGATAATGTTACCGCCGGCGGACACGATATCCTTGCCGCCACGCATCCCGTCGGAGCCCATACCGGTGAGGATGAGCGCGAGAATATTGCCCTGCCAGACATCGATCGCCGACGTAAACAGCGGATCGACAGCTGGACGGCAGAAGTTGATCTGCGGTCCATCGTCGAGTGCGATGACTGCTTCCTTGCCATGCCGCGCAACGCGCATGTGAAAGCCGCCCGGCGCAAGATAGATGCGGCCTGCCTTGACCGCTTCACCGTTCACCGCTTCGCGGACCGGCCGATTGGCTGCGCGAGCCAAATGCTCCGCCAGAATGGTGGTGAAAGTCGGCGGCATGTGCTGCGTCACCAGCACCGGCACGCGGTCAATGATCGTCCCAAGACCAGCGGCCACCGAGAACAGCGCCTGCGGACCGCCGGTCGAAGATCCAATCAGGAGCACGCGCGGCAGGCCGGGATTGAAAGGACGTAGTGTATATTTCGCCGGAACAGACGGTACATGTAACGGAATATGCAGCGCACCTCGCGCCGCGACCGATGGAGACCGCGCCGGGGCAAGCACGGCACCGCGGCTGAGCCGCGCGCCGAACTGTCGAACTTTCAAAATAAGATCGCGCTTGAAAATCTCCGCGGCGCCGCTCTCGCGCGTACTCTCCGGCTTTGGAATGTAATCGCTCGCTCCGAGCGATAGCGCCTTCAGACTAATCTCCGCGTTGCGGCGGGTCAGGGTCGAAGCCATGATGACGATAAGGTCACGCTTCTTGGCGAGCAGCAACGGCAGCGCCGCGATCCCGTCCATGTCCGGCATTTCGATGTCGAGCACAACGACATCCGGATTGACTCGTTCAACCTGATTGACGGCGTCGAGGCCGGTGCGGACCGAACCCGACACGATCATATCCGGCTCAGCTTCGATCCAGCGCGAAATCAAGCCACGAATGACCGCGGAATCGTCAACCACCATCACACGCAGCGGCTGGTCCCGCACAGGTTTTACATTCGCAGCCGCTGCCAGACCTGAACTCATCACTCGACCAACTCAACCCGCGCTCACGCGCACCACATATAAATTGCCAAAGCCTGGCAGGATTTCGGTATTTTCGTCAGATCAATCCGACTTCCTGGAATTTCGTGGTGACAATTTCCTTGTCGAACGGCTTCATGATGTATTCGTTGGCACCGGCATGAAGTGCGCGCGCGATATGCGCGACGTCGTTCTCAGTGGTGCAGAACACCACCTTCGGCTTGTCTCCACCGGGCATGCGGCGCATGTTGCGCAGGAAATCAAGACCGTCCATCACCGGCATATTCCAGTCGAGCAGCACTGCATCCGGCATGGAACGCTTGCATGCCTCCAGCGCCTTCTCGCCGTCTTCGGCTTCGGCGATGCTGAAATCGAGACCTTCGAGAATGCGGCGCGCGACCTTGCGGATCACGCTCGAATCGTCAACTATGAGACACGTTTTCATTTTTGAACTCCGTACCTTTTCAAACCCGTTCGGGCCGTTTCCCACCAGTTTTAAGCCGCGATCAGATCGGGAGCGATCTCAAGAACGCGGTCGACATCAAGCACCACCATCAATTGTCCATCGAGGCGGTGAACGCCTCCGGCCACTTTCGCCATGCGCGGATCGAGATTCACCGGATTTGCTTCGCGGCTGTCGTCCGCAAGTTTCAACACCTCGCCGATCGAATCAATCAAAAGGCCGTACGACTCGCCGCGGCGATCGACACCAACGGCCATCGGCGGACGGCCCTCTTCGTTTTTCGGCAGTCCCAGCCGCGCCCGCATGTCGATCGCAGTGACGATACGTCCGCGCAGATTGAGCACGCCCGCGACATCGTCGGACGCGAGTGGTACGCGCGTCAGCCGCTCGGGCATGAATACGTCCTGCACGCGCGAAATAGGCATGCCGAACAACTGACAGCCGATCATCGCGGTGACATATTCGGTGACGGCGGTATCGACGTTTTCGTTCTCAAGACTCATCTGTTGACCCTTCACGCCGCGCGGCTGATATGAGACGAGGTCTGGGAGGTTTGTTCTTTCAGGGCGGCGATCAGGCCAGGCCGATCGAATTTCGCAACATAATCGTAGAAACCGACCTGCTTGCCGCGCTCAATCGCCGCCGGCGAAATCAGCGAGGACAATGCGATGATCGGCATCGCATTCGTGCGCTGGTCCGCGCGGATCGCTTCGGCGAACTCGAAACCGCTCATCTCCGGCATTTCAATGTCAGTGAGAACGACATTGAAACGGCGCCCCGAGCGAAGCACGTTCAAACCCTCAATGGCGCTGCTGGCGGTGGCGACGCGGTAGCCCGCGGCCTTGAGCACCGGCGCCAGCATGTTGCGGAAGAAAGCCGAATCATCGACCAGCAATACGTCCTGCGGCCCGCCAGTCTGCATGTCCTTGCGTGTAAACCAGTCGGCAAACGCCATAGGCAGGAAGTGGCCGACGTCAATCACCTCGGTGGCGCGGCCCTTGATAACGGCGGAACCGAGAATGCCCTCATGCGCACTGGCGACTTCGATATTGAGATGCTCCTCGACGATATCGACGATCTCATCGACGACAAGACCCATCGAGCGGCCTTCATCGACGAACACCAGGATCGGCTGCACGCCTTCTTCGCGAATCTTGACGCCTTCGATCTGCACCAGAGGCATCAGCTGATCGCGGTACTGGATCATGGGGCGGCCATTGGAGATTTCGATTTTCTCCACCGCCAGTTCCTCAAGCCGCGTCACCAATGCCAAGGGCACAGCCTTGGGATGGTCCGAACCCGCCTGGAACACCAGCAATGACGTCATCTGCTCAGAGGCGGCCGCGCGCGCGGCGGCGCCATCGTCGGCTATTTCCGTATGCGCCGCGATAGAATTGCCGACCGACTGCGAAATTCCATTCGGATCGATAATCATGATAACCGCACCATCACCAAGAATGGTGTTGCCCGAGAACATCGCGATATGACGCAGCTTGGTCGACATCGGCTTGACCACGATTTCCTCGGTATGGAAAACGCTGTCGACCACAATGCCGAAGGTCTGGCTGCCGACCTGCATGACAACGATAAAGCCGTTTTCAGGATCCGCGCTCTGGCCATCATCGAGCTTGAGCAATTTTTTCAAATGCAGCAGCGGCAAAAGCTTATTGCGCAAGCGCAGCAGCGGCGTGTCCTTGATCCGCTCGATGCGATGCTCGGAATTGGCTCGCGCGCGCACCAGTTCGACAACCGCGATCTGCGGAATGGCGAAACGCTCGCCAGCCGCCTCTACAATCAGCGCCGACACGATCGCCAGCGTCAAAGGAATCTTGATGGTGAAGCTGGAGCCTTCGTTCGGCACGGACTTGACGTCGATGGTGCCGCCGATCTGGTCGATATTGGTGCGCACCACATCCATGCCGACACCGCGGCCCGATACGGAGGTGACAGCGGCGGCAGTGGAGAAGCCCGGCGCAAAGATGAACTTGTGAATCTGAGACTCGCTCATTTTCTCAAGTTCGCTTTCGGTGACGATACCGTTTTGCAGCGCCTTCTGCTTGATACGCTCGGTGTTGAGACCGCGGCCATTGTCGGCGATGCAGATGATGATATGGCCGCCCTCGTGATAGGCGGAGACGCGGATGGTGCCCTGCTCGGGCTTGCCGGCGGCAACGCGCTCCGCACCGGTCTCAAGACCGTGATCGGCGGAGTTGCGTACCATGTGGGTGAGCGGGTCCTTGATGAGATCAAGCACCTGGCGGTCGAGTTCGGTATCGGCGCCGTGCATTTCGAGTTCAATTTGCTTGCCGAGTTCGCTCGACAGGTCGCGCACGATGCGCGGCAGCTTCTGCCATGCGTTGCCGATCGGCTGCATGCGCGTCTTCATGACGCCTTCCTGCAATTCAGCGGTGACGTTGGAGAGGCGCTGCAACGGCACCTTGAATTCGGTGTCCTCATGACGGCGGCTAATTTCAAGGAGCTGATTGCGTGTCAGCACAAGCTCAGACACCATGGTCATCAGATGTTCGAGTGTGTCGACATTGACGCGTATCGACTGCGTCGAAATCTTGTCGGCCTCGCCAGTGTCGTTCTCGATCACCGGCCTTTTTGCGGGCGGCTTTACTGCGGCAGCCTTCACCGCAGGCTGCTCCGTGGCTGCGGGGGCCGCCGCTGCCGGCGGTAACGGCATTTCGACTTCAGTTTCGCGGAAGGCGCGTTCCAAATCGTCTAGCGAAACCTCGCCGGGACGCAGCTCGCGCTCTAGCACTTGGACAACAAGCGTCCCCTCGGTCTTTACTTCGGTTTTGGCTGGCTGCGCCTTCGGCGCACCATCCGCCATGCCGTGAAGCGCTTCAATCAGATCGGGGTCGCTGCCCACAGGCTCGACCTCGGTGGACTCAAGCTCGCCTAGAATGTCCTTGATCCGGTCGATGGTCGTCAGGATCAGCGAAACCGCTTCGCCCGTCACCGGCATGCCGTCTCGGAATTTGCCCATCAGGGTTTCGGCTGCATGCGCAAGCGCCTCCAGCCTCGGCAGGCCGAGGAAGCCGCAGGTGCCCTTGATGGTGTGAACCAGACGGAAAATATTATCGAGGATCTTCGCGTTATTCGGATCCTGCTCGAATTTCACCAGCTGATTGTCAACGGTGTCGAGGCTCTCGTTCGTTTCCGTCAGAAATTCCCGCAGCAAATCGTCCATGAAAAACGCCTCGTTCAGGGCGCAAAACGCACGCCTCGGAATCCGGCTATTTTCTATGGGAAGCGTTTAATATTGGTTGAGTAATCGCAAAAAATCGCACTGAATAAAAGACTTGCGCCTGAAACGGAGAATAGCGCGCCGCAAAATAAACCTTTTGTTAACGTTGCACCACGCGCATCAGGAAGCCGTTACCACGACCGCGTCGGTCTCGGCCTGGACTGCCACGGCAAGCCCGCAAGACTTCGCTAGCAGCGCCGTATAATAAGGCTGTACCGCGTGCGCGGTCACGGACGCCGGATCGGTGACATTGAGCTGAGCGGAGAGATCGTGCGGCTCACGCGCGTTCGCGCCCGCGGCCCGAATCCGGAAGCCCATGGCGTCACCATCACCGACAGGATCGGCGATCAATTCGCCGCCGCGCGGAATGGCCTGCTGTGCGATCACCAGCATGTTGAGCAGCAGCTTGACCCGGTTTTTTGCCATCAGCATGTGCGGCAAATTCCAGGTCAGCTTGGTCTTCTCGTCTTCCAGATGACCTCGCGCGACCTTCTGCGCCTCGCCAAGATCGATCTGCGTGCCGGCTGAGCCCGCCGCCCCATAGGCGATGCGGCAAAACTGCAACCGCGCGGAGGTGCTGGTCGCGCTTTTGCGGATCAGGTCGAGTGCGAATTCGCGGTCCTCGGGCTTGTTGCTCGAATCCATGACTTCGAGCCCGTTGACGATCGCGCCGACCGGATTGATGAGATCGTGGCAAACGCGCGAACAAAGCAATGCTGCGAGATCGAGTGCGTCGGGAGCAACACCGGACGTGCCAGACATGCGATTTTCCTGCTATTTTTGGGGCGACGGCAATCGCGCATGCGCCACACTGGCGAGCCGAATCATTGACGTTGTGATTTGATACACCGCCGTTGGCGCCACGGCCATCGGTATGGCGTAAAAACCACAGAACAACCGACACACGGCGGACATAAATTCTTGATGACCAGCATCCCCCGATCGGGAGCGATCGACGCAGCCGCCGCGCGGGCCTTGATCGAACCCTTGACCGACATCGTCGCCCAGGCAGGGGCCGCAGCGAACGCGTTCAATCGCCAGAATATGGACATCACCAGCAAGACCGACGGATCGGTGGTCAGCGAAGCAGATCACGCCGCCGATCGCATCATCGCCGAAGGCCTCTCCAAATTGGCCCCGGATATTCCGACGCTATCCGAGGAGCGTACGCACCTCGCCGCACGGCCGTATCGCGACAGTTTTTTTCTGATCGACCCGCTGGATGGCACGCGCGAATTCGTCGCCGGGCGCGATGAGTTCACCGTCAACCTCGCACTGGTTTCGCATGGGCAGCCGCTGCTCGGCATCATCGGCGCGCCGGCGCTGGGTCTGATCTGGCGCGGCATCGTTGGTCATGGCGCCGAGCGATTGCTGGTGACGAAGGATGCCTCGGCGCGAGCCGCCCAGCCTATCCACACCCGTGCGTATCCGGAACCGGGCAGCCCGTGGATTGTCAGCACCAGCCGCTCGCATGGCGACAAGCGCACCGAAAGCTTCATTGCCCGGCGGCCCGGAGCGATCCGGCAGATGTCAGGATCGGCGCTCAAATTCTGCCGTGTCGCCGAGGGCGGCGCGGACGTCTATCCGCGGCTGTCGCCAACGTCGGAATGGGATGTTGCCGCAGGACACGCCATCGTCGCTGCCGCGGGCGGCGTTGTCACCGACGGCAGGGGCGCAAAGCTTCATTTCGGCGCGGCCCGCGAAGATTTTCTGGTCCCCGAATTCATCGCCTGGGGCGACCCCGCGGCGATGAGCCTTCTCGGCTAGATTGCCAAAACAGGTTTGGCAATCTGTGCGCCGGATCATCAATAGTCGGATAGCGTATCGCGGAGCGCCGGCCATCGATCCGCGGCCTCGCGGGCAATGCGCGTGGGGTCGGCGGCGAAGGCGTCTTTGGTGTCCGCACGATTGAACAGATAAAGCCGCCGTTCGGCGATCAGAAAGTTCTGCGCCCGTCCAGCGACGATATTGCCGCGCACAAGATCGACCGGATCATAGCCACCGAATTGCGGCGCGTAGATATCCGGGCTTGCGAGAAAGAACGCCCTATTGGCCTCATTGGCAAAGCGCCAGACCGCACCGCCCTGCGAGGCCTCGAACGCCTCCTGCCCCGCAATAGCGCTGCCATCGGTGAAATAGGCCACGGGGTCATATCCGCTGATCGCAAGGCCGGTATTGCGATCGACCACCATCCGCTCGGTAAAAGCAGCAAGTGCCGCGTACCCGCTACATTGCAATATGAAAGGCAGCGCCAGAAAAGCCGCACTCGCAGCCATTTTCCGCCACCACCCTTTATTTTCCTGCCGCCGTGCCGTCATAGTTCCTGCCGATAACATTTGAGTCGGGGTAGCCAAGCTTAAAACAACGCGTATCAGTAAGGCGTTAAATGGCGGCCTCTGCCTGTCTTGCTTGGCCGATATTGTCTCAAGAGGTTCTTTGATGACCTTCGCATCTCGCCTGATCGCCCTCGTTTTCGCCGCCAGCATTGCCTTTACGTGTCCAGCCTCCGCTCAGCGCGCCGGCGATCCCAACACCTTTGGTCCGGACGAACTTGTCGGCGCCGGCCATCGCTTTTTCGGAAACGTCTCGCGGGGCCTCGCATCCGTGATCGAACGTGCGGTCAGCAAATGGGGTCTGCCCAACGGCTATGTGCTCGGTGAGGAGGGCGCCGGCGCATTCGTCGCCGGTCTGCGTTACGGCGAGGGTACGCTCTACACAAAGAATGCCGGCGATTTGCGGGTCTATTGGCAAGGCCCTTCACTCGGCTTCGACTGGGGCGGCGACGGCGCGCGCACGATGATGCTGATTTACAACCTTCCGGCCACCGACGCGATCTACCAGCGCTTCGCTGGCATCGACGGCTCGGCCTATATCATCGGCGGCTTTGGCATGACCGCGTTGACGGCGAACGGGATCGTACTGGTGCCGATCCGCGCCGGGGTCGGGCTGCGGCTGGGCGCCAATATCGGCTATCTGAAGTTCACCCCCCGCGCGACCTGGAATCCATTCTGACAGACGCCATGAAACCGCACTTTGTTGCGGCAAAGTCACGGATTCACGTTAACCGGCTGATCCGCTAGCTTTTTACCTCGCCGCCATGCAAGGTAAGGACGTTGGCAAGGCGGTCAGCGGGGGATGTGTCATGGTTGAACCGATCATGTATCTGGCGATCGGTTTTCTGCTCTCGATGCTGTGCGGACTGATGATCGTTCCGCTGGTGCATAACCGCGCGGTGCGGCTGACGACACGCCGAATGGAAGCCGCGACCCCCCTTTCGATGGCCGAAATCCAGGCCGACAAAGACCAGCTCCGCGCGGAATTTGCGATGTCCGCGCGACGCCTGGAGATGAGCGTCGAGCAACTCAAGTCCAAGACCACCAGCCAGCTTGCCGAACTCGGCAAGAAATCGGACTCCATCAATCGCTTGAAGATCGAGCTCGGCGAGAAGAACGCAACGATCTTCTCTCTTGAAACTCGTGAAAAAGCGCTGCGCGACCAGCTTCGCGCCACGGAAGAAGAGTTCTCGTTCAAGACACAGGCGCTGCGCACCGCAGAGCAGGACCTGGCCGACAAGCAGGCTGATCTCGGCAAACTCACCAACGAATTATCTGATCGCTCGATGACGGCCGAAAGCCGCCAGGTCGAGCTCATCGCTGTGCGCACGCAAATCGACGCCTTGCAAAACCGCGTCAATCAGGCCGAGAAGGAATTCGCCGAGACCCAACAGCGCCTCGCTGAGCAGCGTGGGGAAACGGATTCCGCAAGCCGCGAATTGAACCAGGCACGCGATCGTGTGGAGAATTTGAGCAGCCGCGTGAGCGATCTCGACCGTCAATTGCTGGTTCAGACCAAGGAAGCGGAGATGATGACGAGCCGCGTCTCCGACCTCGAGAGCCGCCTCACCTTGCAAGGCAAGATTCTCACCGAGCGCGAATATGAGAACAACCTTTTGCGCAAACAGGCGGAAACCGCGATCCAGGCCGAACAGGCGTTGCGTGAAGAGCTTGCCACAACCGGCGGAAAATCGGCGGCGATGGACAATTTGCGGGCGGAGAAGACTGCGCTTGAGAAGCAACTGGTCGCCGCGCGCGACGAGCGCGCTAAATTGCAGCGCGAAATCAATGCCATTCATCAGCAAACTGAAGCTTCATGGGCGACCGAGCGCATGGAAAACGCTCTGTTGCGCGAGCGTATCAATGACATCGCCGCTGAGGTGGCACGCCTCGCGGTAACGCTTGAAGGCCCGGACTCGCCGATCGAGGCAATTCTCGCCGCCGAACCGGCAAAGCCTGCGATCAGCACCATTGTCAGCGGCGCAGCAAACACCAACGCCGCCGGTGAAGCCCCCGGAACACTTGCCCAGCGCATCCGCGCCTTGCAGTCGCAGGCCTCGCGTGCCCGGCAGATCGGTTAACTTCGCCCAAGCGCGATGCTGTGCTTGACACCTCGCCCTCCCGCTTCGTAAATCGCTTTTTCCACCGGCACCCTACTGAGCCGGTCCCGGGCGCATAGCTCAGCGGGAGAGCGTTCCCTTCACACGGGAGAGGTCCAAGGTTCGATCCCTTGTGCGCCCACCATTCGATTGTCCGCGCCGACATAAATGACCCCACGCGATAAGGTCGCGCGAGATGCCGTTTGTCTGGTTTGATATAGAAAAAAGTCGAGCCGGAATCCCGGCGACTACTTAAGAGCGGCCGACAGGTCGCTAAACTTCGACGACATCGAACTGGCGAGCGTGCTTAAGGCGCCCATGATGCCGAGCGCGATACCAGCCACGATCAGAGCATATTCAACGGCGGTCGCGGCGGATTCATCGCGCAAAAAACGTTCAATCGTTCGCATGGCAATTCCTCGATGCAATTCTGGCATGGGCTATGATGCCGTGCGAGCGGTTCGCGCGGTTGCGGATAACCTAGCCAAAAGAAACTAGCGAAGATTTAAATCAACGTGACGATGATACCGTCGCTTTGGTTAAGCCTTTGATTGCAGAGCGAGCAATGCCAGCAGCCTCATTCGTTCCGGATCACGCTCGCCCTGCGCGGCCAGATCGATGATGTTTTTGGCCAGCAGCTGAACAGTGCCGGACGATACAGGCTCGGGCAGCGTCTCCACCGCCTCTTTCAGAACCCGCGTCATGATCGCGATGGTCGGCGGATTGAAGGATGTGCCCTGGAATATTTTCATTCTGAAATATTGCACAACGCCGCCCACAGCGGCTCCAGATTTACCGTCCAACGACCGCCGTTCATCGACAATACGTCGCAAACACTTCACGGGGCCGTGGCTTGCGCAACGCCACAAACTGTGGCCTTTCTGCAGCTGACTCAAGGCCCCAACGACTGACGGGCGTGAACGGTTCCAAGAGGCTGATAATGAAACGGATTTTGGCTGTCCTGCTGGCATCTGCGCTATTCGCCGGCACCGCGGGAAGCGCATCGGCGCAGGACTTTTTCTCGGGTTTTTTCGGCGGCGGCAGCGGCTCCGGCCCGGTCCCCCGCACCCTGGTCCAGTTCGAAGGTAATTACAAACCCGGCAGCATCATCGTCGATACCAAACAGCGTCGGCTGTATCTCGTCCTGGGCAACGGCCAGGCTCTTCGCTACGGCATTGGCGTCGGCCGCGACGGGTTCCGGTGGGGCGGCGTTCATCGCGTTACCGCCAAGAAGGAATGGCCAGCCTGGACGCCTCCGAGCCAGATGCTGGCCCGCCGGCCAGATTTGCCGCGCCATATGGAAGGCGGCCCCGAGAACCCGCTCGGCGCCCGTGCCCTCTATCTCGGATCGACGCTTTATCGCATTCATGGCTCCAACGAGCCCGAAACGATCGGACAGGCTGTTTCCTCCGGCTGCTTTCGCATGGTCAATGACGACGTGATCGACCTCTATAATCGCGTGTCGGTCGGCGCGTCGGTTTACGTCATCAATTAAATTCAGCGGTTCCGGGAAGGTCCGCCCCGGCTGGACCTTCCCGCTTCACTTTTGAACGGCGCGCGCTTGCGCCGCGCCGTTCATTGCGGCTAGCTCTCGCCATGCCCGCTTTGCCGAAAACTCTGGCGTCCGCCGTCATGCCGTTGCTAGCTGCGGCGGCTTTTTGCATGGTCTGCGTTCCGGTATTCGCCGAAGTCCCCGCGATTGCCATCCGCCAGCAAAAGGAAAAAAAAGCCTTCACCGACGCCGAGATCACCGATGGCTTCATGAAGACCGCCTTTGGCGCGGAATACCATCTCGCCGGCCGCGTCGACCGCATCCGAAAATTCGATAAGCCCGTGAGGATTTACGTCGCCGGGCCGCCGCGCGCCGACCGGCTCAAGCAGTTGGTCAGCATTATCGCCGACATCGCTCGCCAGGTTCCCAACATCGATATCTCCGTCACAGACAACCGTGACGACGCCAACGTAATCGTGACGCTTGTGAAGGATCGGGACATGGATAAGGCGATCCGCAAATTCTATGGCGTCGCCAATGCGAAGGACATCCGCCGCTCACTCGATCCGCAATGCCTGTCCGGCTTTCGCAAGAATGACAAATACGAGATTGAGCATTCCGAAGTCATTCTCGCGATCGACGCCGGCGACTTCGTATTTCTCGATTGTGCTTATGAGGAACTTTTGCAGTCGCTCGGGCCGATTAACGACACCGACAGCGTGCCATGGACGATGTTCAACGACGACGTGTCGATGGGATTTTTCGACATCTACGACCAATTCATTCTCAACATTCTCTACGATCCGCGCATCAAGGCAGGAATGACAGTCAGCGAGGTCCGCGCCGTGCTACCGGATGTGCTCACCGATGTGCGGACGTGGATTCACAAAGCCAACGATCTAAAGCCATAGAGTTGCGCTTTTTGAATTGATGCGCTTTTTTCACGCGAACCGGCATCCACTTCGCTTGAAAACGCTCCAGCCGCCTCAACCCAATGAGCGGGAGGCCTCTTTGACCTTGCGCGTGGCTTCGTCCACAGCCTCCGTCGCGCTCGCAATCTCTTTCATGCTATTGTCGATCTCGTTCACTCCCTGCGCGGCAATCTGCATGTTGGATGAAATACTCTGCGTCACCGACGCTTGTTCCTCGACCGAAGCCGCGATGGCCGCCGAAATTTCATTGACCTTTGAGATCGTCTGACTGATCGCCTCGATCACGGACACCGCGCTCGCCGTCGTCCCTTGCACTTCGGCGATCTGACCACTGATCTCGCCGGTCGCCTTCGCCGTCTGAGCGGCAAGGCTTTTAACTTCGGAAGCGACGACCGCAAAGCCACGACCCGCCTCGCCGGCGCGCGCCGCCTCGATCGTCGCGTTCAATGCCAGCAAATTGGTCTGATCGGCAATGGAGTTGATGAGTTTGACGACGTCGCCGATTTTCTGCGCGGCCGTGGCGAGACCCGATACGATGTCGTTGGTCTCGTTGGCCTGCTTTACCGCCTCCATCGAAATATTGAGTGCATTGGAGGCTTGCCGGCTGATCTCACCGACCGACGCCGCCAATTCTTCCGCGCCAGACGCAACGGCCTGCATATTCGACGAAGTTTGCGTCGATGCGCTGACCGCCGAAGAAATCCGCTGCGAGGTTTCGGCCACAGCATCGGTGATTTGGCCCAAATCAATATCGATTGATTTTTGCACCTCGCCGCGCCGCATTCGGTCCTGCACCTGCGCCGTCGTGTCCGTCGCGAATTTGACCACCTTCAAGAATTCGCCGCTGGCGCCCCGTATCGGGTTATAAGAGGCCTGAATCCAGACTTCATGCCCACCTTTACCAACACGCCGAAATTCGCCAGCTTGATATTCGCCGGACAGTAACGCGTTCCAGAAATCGCGATAGGCGGTGCTTTCACGATATTCGGTATCAACAAACATGCTGTGATGCTTGCCCTTGATTTCATCGAGGCGGTATCCGAACGCCCCGAGAAAATTCTCGTTGGCTGAAAGAATCATCCCCTTCAGGTCGAACTCGATAACCGCCTGAGATTTATGGATGGCGTTGATCTGGCCTTCGTGATCCGCACTTTTCAACTTTTGAGCGGTGATGTCGTAAGCGAATTTGACAACTTTGAACGGTTTGCCGCTTTTATCCAGCAGCGGATTATACGATGCCTGAATCCATACCGAGCGTCCGTCCTTGGCGACACGCATAAATTCACGGGACTGGAATTCACCGCGGCGCAACTGCTCCCAGAACAAACGATAATCGGCGCTGTCGCGCTGGTCGGCAGGAACGAAAATACTGTGATGCTTGCCCTGGATTTCGCCGAGACCATAACCCAAGGTGCCGAGGAAATTGGAATTGGCGGTGACGATGGTGCCGTCGAGATTGAACTCGATGACCGCCTGCGATTTATTGATCGCGTCGATCTTTGATCGGGTTTCCTCGGATGACTGGAAAAGCCGCATTGCCATCTCCCTTCGCCTGAGGAAAGGTTCGCACGGACTTCTTAATGAAGCTGGAATTTGATTTGGCTCTGCGTATTCGTCCGGATGCCTGCCTTCTTCTGGCACCTTCGCCTAGAACCCGATCGCCTTTTCCGCGCATGCCATGTAGGAACAGGCCAGCACTGTCATCGCTCCGATATATTCACGCCATGAAAATTGCGCTCATTACCTACAATGCCGATCCGGCCCGTGGCGGCGCCGAACGTTACACCGTCGATCTGGCGCGGGCATTGGCCGGACGCGGGTACGATGTCGCGCTCCTCCACGCAACGTCCGCCACCGGCGAAAAATTCCCCGGCGTTACCTACATTCATGCCAAAGCCGGCGGCCTATCCCGTGCAGGGCGGCACGGCAATTTTTTACATGCAATCGACCGGCGGCTTGAGGCCGAACATTTCGACATCGTGCATGCCATGCTGCCGGTGCATCGTTGCGACATCTATCAACCGCATGCGGGCTTTGCGTTTGAGGCTTTCGCCTCGGCTCATCTCACCCGCAAATCGGGACTGGCTCACCGGATGTCGCGGCTCGGCAATCGGCTCAATCCAAAGCGCCGGCTTTATGCAGATGTCGAGCACAACCTTTTGACGTCGATACCGGCGCCCACGGTGATCTGCCTTAGCAAGACGATGAAACGTGAAGCTGTATCCCATTTTCATTTCGATCCGGAAAATTTGACCGTGATTCCGAATGCGGTGGATTTGAAACGCTACGATCCGGCCGCGCATCCCCAAGCGGGCACGGAGTTTCGGGCCAAATTCGGGATCATGCCTGCGAAGAAGATAGGCCTCTTCCTCGGCCAGGATTTCGTGCGCAAGGGTCTTGCTGAAACGCTGCATGCCATGGCGGGGCTAAACGACCCATCATTTGTTCTGCTCGTTGCCGGCCGCGACGATCCTGCACCCTTCAAGCGCCTGGCAGGGACGCTCGGCGTGAGTCAGAACGTCATCTTTGCCGGCGCGACCGGCGATCCCTATCCATTTTACGCAGCAGCCGATGTGGTTCTGTTTCCCTCGCGCTTTGACCCGTTCGGCCTCGTGCCGGCTGAAGCCGTCGCGATGGGCGTTCCACCAATTGTCAGCAGCCACGCCGGGGTGAGCGAACTTCTGGACCATGACCATAACGCGCTGATCGTCGAAGAGCCGTCGCAGATCGGAAGTCTTGCGGCCGCGATGCGATACGCACTGGAGCCGGCGACGCATGAGCGGCTGGCACGCGGCTGCATGAAGACGCGCGTGGAGTTCTCTTACGAGAAACATCTCAATGCGGTAATCGATTTGTATGCCGCCCGGCAACGGCGTAGGTGAGTGAGGCTGGCGCTCCCTAGGGGAATCGAACCCCTGTTTCAGCC
>DASWQB010000539.1:0-6761 GCA_036398335.1 Afipia sp.
GCATGAAGGGCAAAGTACATTTGCTCGAAACGCAGGGTTTCCTGCTCGAGCGACATCTCGCCTCCGGCCGATGCAAACCACTGACGCCAGTCGTAAGGCTCGGTGAGATAGGTGATCAGCGTATATTTCTGTAAGTCGGCAGGTGTTTGCAATTTTTCGCGGTCGAGTAGATCGACATGGCAGACAGGCGCGATCAGTTCGGTCATGAAGTGAAACGACGTCCAGCCCGCAAGATTTCCCTGCTCCCCCCGGATCGCCAGATCGAACGCCGCTTCGTTGGCATTGACGGGACCGAGGGATGTGGTGAGACGTAGTTCAACGTCCGATCGCTTGCGTTGAAAGGCGGCAATGCGGCTGATCAGCCATCGCATCGTGAAAGTCGGCGGTGAATTGATCCGCAATACAGTCGGGGCGGCATCTTCCTTCATGCCCATCGACGCCAAGGCAAGCCGATCCAGAATCCCGGTGACTTCCCGGTAATAAGCCTGACCGGCTTCCGTCAAGCTGAGCTGGGAGGACGCGCGGCGAAAGAGCTTTACGCCGAACCAGTCTTCCAGTAGCGCGACCTGCCGGCTGACGGCTCCGTGAGTAACGCGAAGTTCGTCAGCTGCCTTGGTAAAACTTACATGCCGCGCTGCGGCCTCGAATGTTCTGACCGCATTGAGCGGAGGTAATCTACGCATGTTGTTTCCGGCAGCCCTCTATGGGGCATTGTATCCCTGCTGCCGAGCAACGTAGTGCATTGGGAGGCGATCTGTCCAATCGCTACGGGTCAGGGTGTTATCCCGCCTAGAGAGAGGTACTTGACCTCAAGATATTCCTCGATGCCGTGGCTTGATCCTTCGCGTCCAAGCCCCGAACTTTTGACGCCGCCAAACGGAGCGACTTCGGTGGAGATGGCGGCATCGTTGATTCCCACCATGCCGTATTCGAGTGCCTCGGAGACGCGGAAAATTCGCGCGACGTCCCTGCTGTAAAAATAAGCCGCCAACCCGAATTGCGTATCGTTGGCCAGGCGTATCGCCTCGGCCTCGTCGTAGAAACGAAACAGCGCTGCTACGGGACCGAAAGTCTCCTCACGGAAGATGTCGGCCGTCAATGGCACATCCGCCAACAGGGTCGGCTGATAGAACGTTCCGCCAAGTTCATGACGCTGGCCACCGGCGAGAATCCGGCCTCCGCGCCCGACGGCATCCGATACGTGTCTCTCAACCTTCGCGACGGCTCTGTCGTTGATAAGCGGGCCTTGCGTGCTTTCCGTCGCTGCTCCATCGCCGACATGCAATTTTTCAATCGCGGCCTTCAACTTCTGCGAAAACGCGTCGTAGATTCCGTCATGGACAAGAAATCTGTTGGCGCAAATGCAGGTCTGTCCGGTATTGCGAAATTTCGACACCATCGCTCCGGCGACAGCGGCATCGAGATCGGCGTCGTCGAACACGATAAAGGGCGCATTGCCGCCGAGTTCAAGGCTGAGCTTCTTGATCGTGGGCGCACATTGCTCCATCAATTTGATGCCGACGCCCGTGCTTCCGGTGAAGGAGAGTTTGCGTACAATCGGATTTGACGTGAGCTCGCGCCCGATGGGCTCCGGTGCTCCGGTTACGACATTGCAAACACCTACGGGGAAGCCGGCGCGCTCCGCCAGAACCGCGATAGCAATTGCAGAGAACGGCGTCAGTTCCGATGGCCTGAAGACGGCGGTGCATCCGGCGGCCCAGCCTGGACCCAGCTTTCGGGTGATCATTGCCGAGGGAAAATTCCACGGTGTAATCGCGGCAAAAACACCGATCGGCTCTTTCTGAACGAGAATGCGTTTACCGGGCGCATTGGAGGGAATCATGTCTCCATAAATGCGACGGCCTTCTTCGGCGAACCAGCGGATAAAGCTCGCGGCATACGCGATTTCGCCACGCGCTTCTGCCAGTGGCTTGCCCTGTTCAGAGGTGAGAATCAGCGCAAGATCGTCGGCATTGTCGAGCATCAGTTGGTGAAGGCGCAAGAGAATGTCTGCGCGTTCGATCGCCGTCATCGCCCGCCATGCTTTCTGAGCGCGCTGCGCGGCGTCGATGGCGCGTTTGGTCTCGGCGCCGGCCATGTCTGGAATTCGCCCGAGCAGTTTGCCTGTTGCGGGATTGGTCACATCCAGCGTCGCACCGCTGTCGGCCTGAACCCATTGGCCGTCGATGCAGGCGGCCTCCCGAAATAGGTCCGGGTCGGTCAGGAGTTTTGGAAGAGTGGAATGAGATAGCGGTTTCATGGCATCGATATTGGACGAGGGCGGTTTCGCCAGCAATCCAGAAATAGTCATGTTCCGTGAGTTTGAGTCACGGCCTGGACAGCAATGCTGAAAACGGACTCATTTCATTCCATGGAATTGGGCCATTTCTCCGGCGTTTCAGGATTCCATTCGTGTCGCAGGTGAGAGAAACTCACGCCCGGTCAGGATAAATCGTTTGCAGATGGAAACACCGGCGGACGATAGTTGATGATCGGCGGCTGTACGCCAGTGCCTGTGCGCGGTTGAAATTCACGAGATTGCCTCATCATGTAACTGCGAACGATATTTGCTGATAAACAAAACCGGAAGATCCGGATAACGGATGAGGTGGGAGGAAGCCGCGAATGAAGAAGATCGCAATCGTACTATTGCTGCTGCTGTTCGGCGGCGCAGCACGTGCTGATGAACTCGCGAAGATGTCGATCGTCGTTTTTGGCGTGCCGTCTTTGGGCGCGTTCTTTCCCCCTGTCATCAAGGCGCTGAAGCTCGACGAAAAGAACGGTCTGTCGATCGATTTTCAGGAGCGTACGCCGGATGCCTATACTGCCCAATTTAATTCCGGGGAATTCCAGCTCGGCGGAAGCGCTGCGGTTCTGACCGTCGGTCTCGCCGATGTGCGCGGCGTGAAGGTCACTTACCTTTTCAATTTATTCGATTACTGGGGAACTGTGGTGACCTCGCGCCCCGACGTCAAGTCACTGAAAGACATGGACGGGAAGGAACTGGCGGCCGCCAAGGGAACGACCAATTACGTGATGTTCGACTGGCTGGCGCGGCAACAGGGAATCGATACCAGAAAGTTCTCTGTCATCAACACCGCAACGCCGGGGCTGATGGGTTACGCGATTGCGGATCGAGCCGCTGCGGTCCAATTGTGGGAGCCCGCTTACACCTCTTTGCTTGCGAAGAAACCCGGGATTCGAACGTTGGATCTCAATATCGAGGGGGCCTGGATGAAATCCACCGGCACCCAGGACATTCCTTATTTGGGTGTCGCTGCGCACCTCGCCTGGGCGGAAGCCCATAAAGATCTCATCCCGAAGCTCTATGCTGCCTATAAAGAAGCGGCCGACTGGGTTGTCGCGCATCCGGATGAGGCAGCCAAGCTCATCATGAGCAAGGGCGGCGACGACGATCGCAGCGCGATTGCTCAACTCATTCGCGCCAACGATCGGTTGCGGATCAATTTGCGGCCGGCGAGTGAGCTGAGCAAGGAAATCGGCCACGTGTATCAGGCTGGCAAGGAAATCATGTTTCTACCTTCAGATCCCGCGCCGTCGACCATCTATGGCGGACTCACGCGATGACCACGCCCCGCGTGGAGCTTCCGTCATCGTCGATCGTGCGCTGGAGCACTTCAGCGCTCGGGAAATCCGTATACAAGATTTTTCCGTTCGCGGTCGTCATCGCTCTATGGCAGTTTGCGACACTGTTTTTCCCGCCTTATCTGTTCCCGTCTCTTGTCGACGTCTTCTGGCGCTTTCTGACTATCGTCACCAGCGCCGCGCAATTTGCTGACGTCCTTTCGACGGTTCTGCGCATCCTTGCGGGTTTGGCGGGTGCGTTCGTGGTTGGTGCGATCCTTGCCGTCATGATGGCGCGCTCGCGCATGGCGCACGATTTTTTGTCCCCCATTCTTACCTTGTTTCAGGGCATTCCAGCGCTGTCCTGGGTGGTGTTCGCAATCATCTGGTTTCACGGCACTGAGCCGCGCATCTTTTTCATCATGGTTATGACGACTTTGCCGGCCTTCGCGTTTCAGGTGCTCGCTGCGTTGCAGGCGATGTCGCGCGACCTCGTCGAGATGGTGATGAGTTTCAGGCCATCAAGATACAAGCTGTTTCGGGCCATGATTATTCCCGCGGTGTTGCCGGATATTCTGACTGCATGGAAAGTTAATCTCGGAAATGCTTCGCGCGTGGTCGTCGTGGCTGAGCTTGTCGGCGCGACCGGCGGCGTTGGCTATCAGCTGCTTCAACAACAGCAGGTGTTCGATATGACCGGTGCGCTTGCATGGACACTCCAGCTTGTTGTCTTCGTCTTGATCGCCCAGTGGCTGCTGACCTTGATCGAAAGATTTGCATTTCGGTATCGAGCTATCTCGGAGCGAAGTCTATGACGATCGCCAAAGACCCAAACAATCTCATCAGCCTTGATCAGGTCTCGAAAGTTTTTGCGAAATCCCTAGGTCCGAATGCATATGTCGCCGTCGACCGGTTGTACTTGCAGATAGAGCAGGGGCAGATTCTGGCACTGCTCGGCAAGACGGGATGCGGCAAATCCACGATTTTCAATATGATCGCCGGGTTGACCGAACCTTCGTCCGGAACGGTTATGGTTGACGCACGCGATCCATTTCGGGACTTCAACTGGTTTCGCGGGAAGATGGCTATCGTTTTCCAGGGCGATCGTCTGTTGCCTTGGCGAACCGCGATCCAGAATGTCGAGCTTGGACTTGAAATGCTGGATATGCCGCCTCAGCCTCGCCGGGACATAGCGCAGAAATGGCTTGAAACGCTGGGTTTGCGGGGACACGAAAACGACTATCCGCACGCGCTGTCGGGTGGAATGAAGCAGCGTGTGGCGATCGCGCGAGCGTTTGCAACGAATGCGAACATTCTGCTTTGCGATGAGCCGTTCTCCGCTTTGGACGAAATGACAGGAAAAAAGCTGCGTCAGGAGTTTCTGAGGCTGGTCAAGGAAAACGGAAAAACCGCCGTGTTCGTGACGCATTCGATTAATGAAGCACTGGAAGTTGGCGATCGCATTGTCGTGCTGAAACGCCCGGCGAACATTGCCATCGACGTTCCGCTGACGCCGGATTCGAGCGGGACTGAAAAGGAAGCCATTCGCGCTCAGATACAGGCCGTTCTGGCCCTCTGACGTTGGCGATCGTCGTCTCCGCTCATCCCCATCGCGCTGGCGGGTTGCTCCGCCGGTTTCAGCGATCTTTGCCGGCCGAATAAATCCTCAAGATTCATCGTCAATTGCGGTGTCAGTTATCTACCACCCTTCACCATGAAAAATCCGCTTTGGTCTTCGCAAAGGAGATCAGGCTATGACAGCGCTCGCCATCGGTACCGCGTTTCTCGGAACGCTGATCGTTATTGTCGTCTGTTCGTGGTGGTCGGTGCTGCGCGATATCCGGAGCGGGGAGCCATCCTGTCCGCGCTGCCGGGGACGCATGACTCTCGTGCGCGCCCTCGACAGGCACCTGACGCTGCAATGCAAACGATGCGGTCGTGGCGAGCCGTCCTGGTCCAGCAAAGCCAGGGCGTGGGCGAAAAGCCGGCTGCATCCGCCATGTTGAGCGCGCCGCATTCGAAAATTGAGGACGCGCGCCGCTGCAAGGCCCGATTCAGGAACCATATAATCCCTTGAAACGTATTTATCGTGTGGCGCCGACCCGGAGAGGGATCATGTCGAAGACCGGTCTGAAAGCCGCTGCTGTTATCGTTCTGGCTGTCCTGCTGTCGGCGACGGCTTATGGACGCGGCGGTGGGCATGGTGGTGGAGGCCATGGCGGCGGCGGACGCGGCGGCGGCATGCATTTCGGGGGCGGCGGCCATGGCGGCGGCATGCATTTCGGCGGAGGAGGCGGAGGTCACTTTGGCGGCGGCGGGGGCGCTCGGTTTGGCGGCGGCGGCATGCGCTTCGGCGGCGCTCAGTTCGGAGGAGCACGGCAGTTCGGCGGAGGCCGGCAATTCGGCGGCGCGCCGCGCTTCAGTGCCGGGCGCGGCTATTCACGCTCCTTTGCGGTGCGTGGCGCGGGCAATCGCGCGGCATTCCGGTCCAACCGTGCGGCCAATCGCGCCGCGCTGCGGGCCAACCGCATTGGCAACTCCGGTGCGATCAATCGCAATATAACGGGACGCAATCTGAATGGACGCGCTCTGCGCGATGCGAACCGGCGCACCCACGCGGTGCGTGCCGCGCTTGGCGGAGCCGCGGTCGCCGGGGCGCTGCATAACCATGCCAACCTTCATAATCCGGGCTGGCGCAATCGCATCGCGTCGAACGCGGCGACCGCCGGCTGGCAGGGAAAATATCGCGGCGACCGCAATGGCTGGTGGCGTCATCGCCATGGCGGTTATGGCTGGGTCGGGCCGCTGTTCTGGCCGTTCGCCTATTACGATTTCTACAACTACGCGCTGTGGGGCAGCGGCTACGACGATTCGTTCTGGGACTATGGCTATGGCGACATCTATGCCGGACTGTTCTCGCCCTACGGGTATGACGAACTCGCAGGTTACGTGCCGCAATATCCGGGCGGCGGCTCTGGCGGGAATCCGCGGCCGTCAGGTCCCGCGACGACCGGATCGGCCCCGCCAGCCGCAAGCGCGGACACGCAATCCGATCAGCTTGCCCAGATGTGCGGACAAGACGGCCGCGATATCGCCGGTCTGCCGATCGACCAGATTCAGAGCGCGATCAACCCCAATGACGAGCAGCGTGCGGCGCTCGACAATTTTGCCAACGC
>DASWQB010000540.1:0-6202 GCA_036398335.1 Afipia sp.
ACGGTAATCCTGAAAGCGAATCTCGACTTTGTCGTTCAGTCCCGCATCATGGATGCGCTTTCTGGCGAAGTCGCGCTGTTCCGTGCTGATGGTGAGGCCGACAACCTTGGCGTCGTAGTTCTTGGCGGCGAATTCGGCAAAGCCGCCCCAGCCGCAGCCGATCTCCAGCACTTTCTGTCCGGGCTGAAGATTGATAGCCTCCGCGAGGCGCCTGTATTTGTTGGTCTGCGCGGCGGTCAGGTCCGGCGTGCCGTCCTCGAACAGGGCCGAGGAATACGTCATCGAGGGATCGAGCCAGGCGGAATAAAACGCGTTGCCGATGTCGTAATGGGCGTAGATGTTCTTGCGCGCCTGCCGCCTGGTGTTGCGATTGAACCAGTGCTGCACGTTCTGGACAAGCCGCACCATCGGCTTGTCGCCGAGCAGCGCTTGAATCATTTCGTGGTTGACGCAGAACAGATAGAGAAATTTGGTGAGGTCCGGCGTGTCCCATTCGCGGCGCAGATAACCCTCAGCGATGCCGATGTCGCCGCCATTGAGAAATCGCCACGCAAAGCCGTAATTATGGATGGTCATCGCCGCCGCCGGTCCCGGCTCGGCGCCGCTGCATCGCAGTCTGCGGCCATCCGGAAGCGTGACGTCGAGGGTGCCGCGCCGCAGTCTTGCGGCAAAACGCAAAGCGAGGCGCACCACACGCGGCACATGGCGCAACGTATCGTCGATATTTTCAGGCGTCAGGGCAATCACGTCGGGCATGATGCAAGTCCCCAAGCAGGTCCGCAGGTCGTTCGCGGTCGATTCCTCAATCGAATTCTGTCTTCAATTTTATTGCATTCTATCCCGTCAGGTCGACGCGGTTCTCGGCGCGGCCGATTTTTCCGGGCCCGATGCAGCATCATGTTTTCGCTCTCTGGGAATAAATCTTGCGCCTTTGCACCAAAGACGCAAGGCCTCGAAGTGAATGGCTGCGATGATTTTTAATGTCACCAGCGGCAGTGCAAAAAATGCATGCAGCAGCGTGCGCGAGGTCAATGCGGCGCGTTGGCCGCTGAAGGTTGCGGATAGCACCGGACCTTGCGAATCCGTTTCCAGAATGCGTAGCTTGACATCATCGTCCGGTGGCGTCACCCGGAAATGATACCGCATCGCCATGTCGAGGAAGGGTGAGACGTAGAAAATTTTATCTTGTTTCTGGCGTAGCCCTGCCTTGGTGAATTCGCCGTTCTTCACGGGAAGAACATAGGAATGGATGTCGCCAAGCGTATTGCGCACTTCGTAGATCATGAGCGCCAGCCGCCCGTCCGCGGCGCTGCAAAAATAGACCGACAGCGGATTGAACGTGTAGCCGAACAGGCGCGGATAGCACAGCAGCAGCACGCGGCCTTCGGTCAGGTCGATACCGTACTCATCTGCGCGGCGCTGAACGTAACGGCGCAGCGCCGTGCCGTCGCGCGGGCCGTGATCGGATTCATAAAAACTGTAAAGCGCGGCTCTGTTCACGCCGAACAAAGGCGATTGCCGGTCGGCTTCGGCTAGCCGATCGAGATCAATCAGCAGGCTCATGACCCGATAGCTGAAGCGATGCCCCATCGGCTTGAGCCGGGCGTGCATGACGTCGCCGAAATAAAGCGCGGCGGCTTTGCCGGCACCGGCAGCGTTGCTGACAGGACGTCTGAACATTTATTCCGCCGCTTGCGCGAGCGCGGGCGGCGGCGCGCGCCATGGCGCGGGAGCGCCGAGCGCTTCGGCCGCCGCAAGACCGGACCGCAGCCCGTCCTCGTGGAAGCCGTATCCGGTCCATGCGCCGCAGAACCACGTATGGCGTTTGCCCTGAATGTCGTTCAATCGCGTCTGTGCCTCGAATGCCGCCGTGTCGTATTGCGGATGCTCACACACGTAACGCCCGAAGGTGAGAGAAGGATCCGGCTCGAACGGCGGATTGAGGCTGACGAACAGCGGTTTGCCGTGATCGATGCCCTGAAGCACGTTCATCCAGTAGGTCACCGCGACGTCGTTGAGCGCGCTGGCCCCCGAGTTTTCCCTGATGTTTTCTTCGCGTCGCCAGCGCAGGAAGTTCCATGACGCCCAGGCGCGCTTGCGTTTGGGCATCAGGCGGGAATCGCGATGCAGATAGACGGTGTTGGGTGCGTAGCGGATGGCGCCGAGAATATCGCGCTCGTCCGTGCTGGGATCGGCAAGCATGCGCAGCGCCTGATCGCTGTGGGCGGCGACAACAACGTGATCGTAACTTTCGCTGCGGCCGAAGCTGTCGGTGACAATGACGCCATTGCCGGTGCGCGCGATGGATGTAACAGCGCAGCCAAGGCGCAGATCGGAGAAGTTTTGCGTCAGCTTTTCGACGTAGCGCTGGCTGCCGCCTTTCACGGTGCGCCAGACCGGCCGGTCATATTGCAGCAGGCGGTGATTGTCGAAAAACCCGACGAAATTCTCCGCCGGAAAATCCGTGATCCGATTGGCCGGCGCGGACCAGATCGCCGCGCCCATCGGTGCCAGATAATCGGTCAGAAGGCGGGGGGCGAATTTGCGGAGCGCGAAATACTCGCCAAGCGATAGCCCGCGCAGTACGCCCGCGCGTTGATCCGCGATGCTTTTGACGTTGAAGGCGAGAATGTCGCGCAGCATCCATAGGTACGATAGAGAAAACAGATTCGTCGGTTGCGCGAACAAGCCTTTGGCGGTCGTCCACCAATCCGTTCCGCATCCCTTCCACTCGAAGCGGCCGTTGTCGGCGGTGACGGCGAAATCCATCGTGCTCTCCAGCGTTTCGACGCCGAGATGCGTAAATAGCGATGTGAGGTCAGGATAGTTGATCTCGTTGTAGACGATGAAGCCGATATCGACAGCTATGGGCGTTCCATCATAGTCGATGGTGACGGTGTGGCTGTGGCCGCCGGGGCGAAGCTCGCGATCGTAAACCGTAACCTGATATTTTTGCGACAATGCCCACGCCGCCGCATTGCCGGCGATTCCCGTTCCGATAATCGCGACCCGCATTCATAAACCCCTGATTATCCTCTTGAACAGATACGCAGGGAATCGGCGGGGGTTTCACGGACGCGTGAGCCGGTTCCAAGTTATTTGGAACCGGCACTCAAAGCTGTATTGTTGGCGTTACCGGAAGTTTTGCCGCTAAATCGTGGTGGTGAGTCGCCTGCTCGCAGCTTCAGGGCGCGCCCCCGGCGCGATTTGGCCCCACAAATCCCGAAATAAGCCGCTCCGGGAGAGTTTCCCACCTTTGTGTTGTCTCCGGTCACTGTCCGTCGCATAAGCCCACCGCTACAATCGGACATTGGCAGGAAAGCGCTCAATCGTTGCAAAAACCATTGTCTGTGTTCAGGAATCAGGTCTGGCGTGAGGTTCGTCCGTTGCTCGTGCGTGGGGCACGAATCGGCGTCATGATCGCGATTCTGGCGACCTCGTCCGGCTGCCTTTTGACCACCGATATTCCGGATGCCGCGCTGGACGTGCCGGGAGCCTATAAGGAAAGCCGTACGACGGCGCGCGGGGACGCACCACCGGAGCTTGACTGGTGGTGTGCTTTCAAATCACGCGAGCTGACCGTGCTGATGGAAGAAGCCCAGACCGTTAATCTCGACATCGCAGCGGCAACAGCGCGCATTCTGCAAGCCGATGCACAGGCGCGGACCGCAGGCGCGGCTCTGTTGCCGATCGTGAACGGCGATGGGTCATGGACACGTTCGAAATCGGCTGCGAGCGGCGGCGGCACAGTGACATCCGGCGGCACGACGACGACCGGCGGCAGGGCCGATCACAACACGTTCGTGGGTTCGCTCAGCGCCAGCTACGAGATCGACTTCTGGGGCAAGAACCGCGACGCGCTATTGGCCGCCGAATCCACCGCAAACGCCAACCGCTTCGATCGCGACACCGTCGCGCTCACGACCTATGCCAGTGTCGCCAATGCTTATTTTCAGGTTCTGGCCTCGCAGGACCGTCTTGCCACAGCCAACCGCAACATCGCCAGCGCGCAGCGAATCCTCAACGCCATCAAGGCGCGGGTGAGCGCCGGCACGAGTTCAGACCTTGATCTGTCGCAGCAGGAAACCGTCCTCGCCAACCAGCAGGCGCTGGTGCCGCCGCTGCGCCAGACGCTGGCGCAAAACCAGAATATCCTGGCGACGCTGGTGGCTCGCCCGCCGGAAAGCATCAATATCACGGGCGGCTCGCTGAATGGCATTGCCGCGCCGCGTGTCACGCCGGGCTTGCCTTCGGAGTTGTTGGTGCAGCGGCCCGACATCCGCCGCCAGGAACAGCAGCTTGCCAGCGCGACCGCCAATGTCGGCAGCGCCCGGGCGCAGTTTTTCCCGACCATCCAACTGACCGGGCAGGGCGGCTATCAGAGCGTGGCGCTGGCGGCGTTGTTCACGCCGAATTCGATGTTCTACAGCGCGGCGGTGGGGCTGACCCAGCCGATCTTCGACGGCGGCGCCATCCAGGCGAATTTCGACCTGACAAAGGCGCAGCAGGACGAACTGCTTCAGACTTATCGCAAGACGGTGATTTCGGCGTTCGCGGATGTCGACAATGCGCTGGTGTCGATCAGGCAGACGGCGGAGCGGCTGCGGCTGCAACGCATTGTGGTCAGGTCGTCGCGCCGTGCGTTCGACCTCTCCGAGCGGCAACTCACGATCGGCACCATAGACATCGTGACTTTGCTAAACACACAGTTGACGCTATTTCAGGCTGAGGATGCACTCTCGCAGGCCCAGCTTGCGTGGCTGCAATCCTATGTCAGCCTTTATCAGGCGCTCGGAGGCGGTTGGATGCCGAAAACGGCAAATACAGAAGGGCCGGCGGATGCTCTTTAAGCCCGAACTGAACGAGCGGGCGAAGGCGGCGGGCGAGAGTGTCGCGCGGATCGCCTCCGGCTTTCGCAGGCGCACCGTTTCGGTTGCTCTTGGCTTGGTCCTGCTCGGTGCGCTGGGCTATCTGCTGTGGTCCTGGTTCTGGCCGGCAAACAACGCGGCCCGCACGCGGCCCGATCCATCCGTGCCGGTGCTGGCGGCGACGCCGCGCGTGCAGGATGTGCCGGTCTTTCTCGATGGCATCGGCATGGTGCGCGCGCTCAACAACGTCACCGTGCGCGCGCAGGTCGACGGCAAATTGCTGAAGGTGAATTTCAGGGAAGGTCAGGACGTCAAGGCGGGCGACGTGCTCGCCGAGATTGATCCGGTGATCTATCAGGCGCAATACGATCAGGCCGTCGCCAAGAAAGCGCAGGACGAGGCGCAGCTCGCCAACGCGCGGATCGATCTGGTGCGCTATCAGCAGCTCGCCGCCGCCAGGGCGGGTTCAGCCCAGCAGGCCGATACGCAGAAAGCCTTGGTGGCGCAGCTTGAAGCGCAGGTAAAATCCGATCAGGCGGCGATCGACAATGCCGCCGCGACACTCGGCTATACGAAGATCATCGCGCCGCTCGCGGGCCGCACCGGCCTGCGACAGGTCGATGCGGGCAACATCGTTCACGCATCGGACACCACCGGCATCGTGGTCATCACGCAGCTTCAGCCGATCTCCGTGCAGTTCAGCCTGCCGCAGCAGGAAATCGTGCGCGTCAACACGGCGCAGGCGAAGGGCAAACTGCCGGTCGATGTGTTCGCCGAGGACGGCCGCACCGTGGTCGATAGCGGCCTGTTGCAGAGCGTCGACAATCAGGTCGATCCGACAACCGGTACGGTGAGGCTGAAGGCGGAGTTTCCAAATCCGGATTACAAACTCTGGCCGGGACAATTCGTCAATGTGCGCCTCAAGGTCGAGACGCTCAAACAGGTCATTGTCGTGCCGACCTCCGCCGTGCAGCGCGGCCCGGCGGGCACCTTCAGCTATGTGATCGGTGAGGGCGACATCGTGACCGCGAAGCCTGTCACGGTGACGCAGCAAAACGAGAGCGATGCGGTGATCGCCAGCGGGATCGGCCCCGACGAACGCGTCGTCACCACAGGCTTTGCCAATCTGTCCGATGGCGCCAAGGTCAGTGTCGGCAAAGACGTCGCGCCGGAGCAGGATCTGGCGCCGCGCAAGCGTCAGCAAAAGGGCGGCGGCAACAGACAACGGCCTTAAATGACAGGCATGAACGCGGATCGATGAGCAGCGTTTCCGAACCATTCATCCGCCGCCCGATCGCGACGTCGCTTCTGGGTGTGGCACTCCTGATGGGCGG
>DASWQB010000541.1:0-1767 GCA_036398335.1 Afipia sp.
GTTGAAGATGATCGCGGACAGGATCGCGCTTTGCGGGCTGGCGAGGTGCATGATGTTGAGCACACCGAGCTGCGGATAGAACGCCAGGAACATCGCAGGGATAATGGCGAAGTATTTCGCCACGTCGTTGGCGATCGAGAATGTCGTCAGCGCGCCGCGCGTCATTAATAGCTGTTTGCCGATTTCCACGACCTCGATCAGCTTGGTCGGGTTGGAATCGAGGTCCACCATGTTGCCGGCTTCGCGCGCCGCCTGCGTTCCGGTGTTCATGGCAACGCCGACATCGGCCTGCGCCAGCGCGGGCGCGTCATTGGTACCATCGCCGCACATCGCCACCAGCTTGCCTTTGGCCTGCTCGTCACGGATCAGCTTGAGCTTGTCCTCTGGCGTTGCCTGCGCAAGGAAGTCATCGACGCCCGCCTCAGCCGCGATGGCGGCGGCGGTCATCGGGTTATCGCCGGTAATCATCACGGTGCGGATGCCCATGCGGCGCAGTTCCGTGAAACGTTCGCGAATGCCGCCCTTGACGATGTCTTTCAGATGAATGACGCCGAGCAGTCTGCCATCGCGAGCAACGGCCAGCGGCGTGCCGCCGGATTTTGCGATCTCGTCGGCAATGGACTGGATTTCACGTTCGGTTTCCGAACCGCCAGCCGCGAGCGAGCGGACAACATTGCCGCTCGCCACGGCGCGCGAGGTTCCACCATTGACGTAGTTCAGGATGGCATCGACCGCGCCTTTCCGGACCGCCGAAGAACCCGTGTCCACGCCGCTCATGCGGGTCTGTGCCGTGAAAGGCACGAAGGTCGCACCGAGTTCGGCCATGTCGCGGCCGCGAATGCCGTACTTCTCCTTCGCGAGCACCACGATGGAACGGCCTTCCGGCGTCTCGTCGGCCAGCGAAGCCAATTGCGCGGCATCGGCGAGGTCCTCCTCGGTCACGCCGCGAACCGGACGGAACGCGGTCGCCTGGCGATTGCCGAGCGTGATGGTACCGGTCTTGTCGAGCAGCAAGGTGTCGACGTCGCCGGCAGCCTCAACAGCGCGGCCGGACATCGCCAATACGTTGAAACGCACCAGACGATCCATGCCGGCGATGCCGATGGCCGACAGCAGCGCGCCGATGGTGGTCGGGATCAGGGTCACGAACAGCGCCACCAGCACCACGACGGAGATGGAGCCGCCGGCATAGGCCGCGTAGCTCGGAATCGTCACCGTCGCGAAGATGAAGATGATGGTCAGACCCGCGAGCAGGATGTTGAGCGCGATCTCGTTCGGTGTCTTCTGGCGCTCGGCACCCTCGACCAGTTTGATCATGCGGTCGATGAAGGTCGAACCCTGCGCCGCGGTGATGCGGACGCGAATCCAGTCGGACAGCACCTGCGTGCCGCCGGTGACCGCCGAGCGGTCGCCACCTGACTCGCGAATGACCGGCGCGGACTCGCCAGTAATGGCCGCCTCGTTCACCGACGCCAAGCCCTCGATCACTTCGCCGTCAGAGGGAATGGTGTCACCCGCCTCGACCAGCACGACGTCGCCGACTTTCAGCGATGTGCCCGGCACCATGCGATAAGTCCGGTCCACACCCGTCAGGAGCTTGGCCTGGCTTTCGGTGCGGGTTTTACGCAAAGACTCCGCCTGCGCCTTGCCCCGTCCCTCGGCCACGGCTTCAGCGAAGTTGGCGAACAGCACCGTAAACCAGAGCCACAGGATGATCTGGAAGGTGAATCCGAGATTCGCTCCGCCTGTCAGAAGATCGCGTACGAA
>DASWQB010000542.1:0-3106 GCA_036398335.1 Afipia sp.
GCCGCGGTTTGCTTTACGCGCTCGAAATGCGCTTTGTAGGCATCCCCGAAAATCTGGTTATAGAGTGTGACAAGCCCGCGCTCATCGACGCCGTCCTTGCCGCAGAACGGGCAAGCATCTCGCCGTCGAACCATCATGTTAATCGGTTCGCTGGATAGTCATGGATAGTTCAAATCTCGCAGACTAGCCGTGAAGGACTCTCTGTTTTCGATCCAAATTTTCCCTGTTTCTTGATTTTCGTCCCTGCTGGTTTGCACAGGGAAATGTCGAATATCCCAATGTATAGGAGCCTTTTCGATAAGAAATTCCGCGCTCAGGCTGAAATCTCGCGAAGTTCCCTGAAAAATTCCCTGTTTGCAGGGAAATATCATGGAGACGCGTGCGATTAGCACTGCGTCGCCAGCCAGCCAGTCCGGGTTTTGCAGAATATTATTTTTTACAGGCAGAAAGGCCCGCAAACAGCGGGCTTTTCATGGTGCCTTCGGTCTCTAGCCCCTTAGTTGCTAAACTTCCGACGCGAATATTCTCGGGAATCTCCAATCAATTTCTAGAAACTCTCGTTTCCCGGAGACCGCTTTTGGAGACAAGGTTCGATCTGCACTGTGTGGCGAGGCATTCGGCTGAACAACACTTGGAGGCGCTTGCACGCTTCCTCCTGTGCACCATTGAGAGACTTGGAGTGTTGGGAAAGACAGGCCGGTCCGAAAAGGAGATGTCGCAGATCGTTGATGTAGCGATGCAGGCACTCGATTGAGCGAGAATTCATTCGGATAGTTTTGATCCACTAACGCTGTCCTCACAACCCCACTCCATCTGTCATGCTTTGGCGTCCATTAAATTGGTCGTGGGCGAGGAAGGCCGCATCAAAATAACTTGACGTCTTCGCTATTTGTGTACTTCACAATGCGAGAGTCTCGCGCCTGTTAGGTCGCTTTACCGAAGCTTTCGTTCAACGGTAGTGGAAAACAACGATGACGGACCCCGTCGACATCGACTATTTGCGCCAATGGATTGGACGCACCCACGAGACGTCGGATGTTGTCACCGCGCATCTAGCAAAAGCATTACGTGCGACTCTATTCCAAGAACCGGGAGATCCCAGGCCCGGTGACGCCGCTCCTTTGACATCGCACTGGTGTTTGGCTCAGCCGGTTGTGACAATGGACGAACTGGGCGCCGACGGTCATCCCTCCCGTGGCGGTTTTTTGCCTCCCGTTCCGTTGCCCCGTCGGATGTGGGCGGGTGGAAGCATCGAGTTTCATGATTCACTTCGCGTCGGCGACGAGATCTCACGGTGGTCGAAAATAACTGATGTAAGCTTGAAGAGCGGAAGCACGGGACCGCTTTGCTTCGTTTCGGTCGAACATACCATCAGGACATCGCGTGGCATCGCCATCCGCGAAATGCAGAATGTCGCTTATCGCGATGCGACGACAAGTCCGACAAAAAAGCCCGCTTCGCCGCCGGAATTGCCATTGTCCGAGCACAGTCATAAATTGCTTGCTGATCCCGTCCTGCTTTTTCGTTATTCCGCTTTGACCTTCAACGGACACCGGATTCATTACGATCGGGATTACGTGACTAAAATCGAAGGGTATCCCGGACTTATTGTGCATGGCCCTTTGCAGGCATCTTTACTCATTGAGTTTGCTTACCGTCTGAATGACGGTCAGATGCCGAGGGCATTTTCTTATCGTGGAATGCAACCGCTGTTCGATGGCGCCGAATTTAGTCTGAATGCGGCCAAGGAGGCCGACGGGCTAAGTCTTTGGGTCGCGAATGGCGAAGGCGTCCCGACGATGAAAGCCAGCGTGAGCTGGTAGCGCTTCCCTGTGCTGAAAATCGACGTGTATTCACGTTTAGTCGTGTTGCTCTGCAGCATAGTCGTAGTCAAAGCTTCTGCTTATGGCCCTAGTCAGGATGAGTGTTTGTTTCGTTGGGGACCTCGTCCCTAGCATCCTCGGAAAGAACATCGATACCGAGGAAACAAATGCCAGGACCCCTGAACGGCGCTGTCGTGCTGGATCTCACAAGTTATATCGCAGGACCGTTCGCCTGCGGTCTTCTCGCAGATCTGGGTGCGGACGTCATAAAAATCGAAGCACCGGACGGCGACATGCTGCGTCGATTTCCCTCGACGCTGGAAGGGGACAGCCGCGCGTTTCTGGGTTTCAACCGCCGTAAACGCAGCATCGTGCTGGACCTCAAACGTCAAGAGGCGAAGGATGTTCTGAAAAAGCTCGTTCTCGAAGCCGATGTGCTGGTCGAAAATTTCCGGCCGGGCGTGATGCAAAGACTCGGTTTGGGTTACGACATCTTGAAGGAGATCAACCCGCGCCTCATCTATTTTTCGATCAGCGGATATGGGGAAAAGGGATCGCTTTCAGGCAACCCCGGCTTCGATACCGTATTGCAAACCTTCACGGGTATCGCTGCCTTCCAGGGCAAAGACACAAATTCGCCGAAGATCGTCTCTGGATCGATCGTGGACTATTACGCGGCAAGCCTCGCCGTTATCGGCGTTCTGGCGGCCCTCTATCACCGCGAGCGCTCGGGCGAGGCGCAGCGTGCGTCTACATCGTTACTTGCCACGGCTTTGACACTGCAAGCTGGCCGCTTCATCTGGACGGACGATGAACCTCGCGAAGTGAATCGCGAAATTTCATTGGGAAGAATTGCCGGTATTCATCCGACCAAAGAGGGAAACCTTTTCCTCTCCGCCCACTCGGAAAGCTTCTGGCAGAACCTTTGCCGCATCCTCGATCTCAACGACCTCGGCGAGAACGAACGCTACGATTCGACGCGTAAACGGGCCGCATATGCCGACGAATTGCTTCCGCGGTTGCACACAGCTCTGGCCCGACGTACGGCGCTGGAGTGGGAGACGCTCATGCAGGGTCATGTGCCCTGCGCGGCCGTCCGTGAGATTGAAGATATGTTCGATCATCCCCAGGTGCTGGAGCAGGGACTTGTATCCTACATGCAAGGCGCCGATGGGAAGGGCTATCGTGGACTGAGCTCATCGATTGAGTTTGAGAAAACGCAAGTTTCGTCGCCAACGGCAGCCCCAGCATTGGGTCAGCACACCGACCAGATTCTGATGGAA
>DASWQB010000543.1:0-7442 GCA_036398335.1 Afipia sp.
CTGCGTGACGACGTCTCCACGATGGCATCGCCGGCGATATGGATCGAAGCATTGACCAGCGCGGCCCCGATCAGCGCCTCGCCGCCTTCAATCAAGATATCCGTCATGGCTGCGATGCTCCGATAAGAGGTTGAGCGGAAGACGTTGTTTCGTATTTTTCCAAAAACTCTTCAACCGACAGGTGTCTAAAATCTGGCAAGGCGATGCGGAGTTGCTCATGGCTCCAATCCCACCACGCGAGATTTATCAATTGCTGCGCGATCTTGTCCGAAAAGCGCCGCCGGATCGGCTTTGCCGGATTACCGCCGACAATTGTGTATTCCGGAACGTCCTTGGCCACGACCGCGCCTGCAGCCACGACAGCGCCGGTGCCGATGCTCCGCCCCGGCAAAACGATGGCGCCGTGGCCGATCCATATGTCGTGCCCCATCATGACGTGATAGCCGCGACGCCAATCGAAAAATTCCTTTTCGTCAATTTCCCCAGGAAAATAGGCGCTCGCGCGATAGGTGAAATGCGCCTGGCCCGCGCGGTGCATCGGGTGGTTGCCTGGATTGATCCGCGTCATCGCCGCGATCGAACAGAATTTGCCGATGGTCGTGTAAGTGATCTGGCTGTCGTTCACGACATAGGAATAATCGCCAAGGGTCACCTCTTGCAGGATGGTGCGGGCGCCGACCTCGCAATAAACACCGAGCTGGCTGTCGCGCACCGTCGCGGTGGAATCGATCAGCGGTTGAACGGAAAGAATTTTGCCGGCCATGCGGGGTCTTCAGGGATATCTTGAGTGTGATTGCCGAAGGAGGCGGCGCTTCAGCGCCAAATTTCCCTTACTTTATGACGGCGTCGTAAAATCTTGATGACAGTGGAAATTTTGGGCACACGTGATTTCGTGAGTGCATTGCAGGAGCAGGAATCGATTTTGTCACACAACTGTAGGAGGCGCGCGTTAGCGGTGGAGCCGGATAGCCCGACGGAGCGGACGCATGCTGGTGGTGGATGGATTGACGTGCCGGTTCGGCGCGAAAATCGCTGTCGATAATGCATCCTTCTCGGTCGAACCCGGCCGTTTCATCGGCGTGATAGGCCGCTCCGGCGCCGGCAAATCGACCCTGCTGCGAATGATCAACCGGCTGGAAAATCCGACGCAAGGCCGCATCCTGTTCGAGGGCGTCGACGTCACCGCGCTGAAGGGAAACGATCTGCGGCGCTGGCGCTCGCGCGCCGCGATGATCTTCCAGCAATTCAATCTGGTCGGACGGCTTGACGTTCTGACCAATGTTCTGATGGGGCGCCTCGCAACCGTGCCGACATGGCGCTCGCTGACGCAGACCTGGCCACGGGACGACAAGGCGATCGCGATTTCCGCGCTGGAGCAGTTCGATATGATGCCGATGGCGGCGCAGCGCGCCGATCAGCTCTCCGGCGGCCAGCAGCAGCGTGTCGCCATCGCCCGCGCCCTGGTGCAACAGCCCGACATTATTCTTGCCGATGAGCCGATCGCTTCGCTCGATCCTCGCAACACACGTATCGTCATGGACGCGCTGCTGCGCATCAACAAACATTTTGGCATCACCGTGATCTGTAACCTGCACTCGCTCGATCTCGCGCGGACCTATTGCGACCGCCTGATCGGCATGTCGGCGGGCCGCGTGGTGTTTGACGGCGCGCCCGCTGCGCTCACCGATGCGATCGCGCGCGAACTTTACGATCTCGAGGCCGGCGAGGTGATGGATGAATCGCCGGACTTCGCGCCGGAAGGACTTGAACCTGCGTATGGAAGTGCTGCCGTTGCCTGAAGCGTTCGATCCTGCGTACCACGTCTCCAACAAACGATTACCGACACAGAGGACCATCATGATGATGAATCGTCGCATCCTTATCGCCGGCGTCGCCGCGCTTGCGTTCAGCGCCACCGCCGCATCTGCCCAGGACTGGAAATCGAAATATCCCGAGATCACCTTCGCTGTTATCCCGGCTGAGAACGCATCCGGCACCACCGAACGTTGGGCGCCATTCTTGAATTATCTGAGCAAGGAACTGGGTGTGAAGGTGAACCTGCGGATCGCCAACGACTACGCAGCGGTGATCGAAGGCCAACGCACAGGCAGCATTCATATCGCGAACTACGGTTCGGCGTCGTTCGCTCGCGCGCGGCTTACCGGCGTCAACACCGAAGCCTTCGCCAACGACCGCAACAAGGACGGCAGCACCGGCTATTATTCGGTGTTCTACGTGCTGGCCAAAAGCCCCTACAAATCGATCGACGATTTGAAGGGCAAGAATCTCGGTCTGGTCGATCCGAACTCGACATCCGGCAACAACGTGCCGCGTTTCGAACTGAACAAGATGGATATTTCCGACGCTGAAGCCTATTTCAGCAAAGTCGTGTTCGCTGGCAGCCACGAGAATGCGATTCTGGCGCTGTCGCAGGGCACTGTCGATGTTGCGGCCAATCAGTGGACCGCCGAGGACGATTCCACGCTGACTCAAATGTTGACCAAGGGCATGCTCAAGAATGCCGACGGGTCGGTCATGAAAAAGGATGATTTTCGCATCATTCACAAATCTGCGCCGATCCTGAACGGACCCTATGCCGTGCTCGGCGATATCCCGCCCGATCTGAAGGCTGCGATCGAGAAGGCGTTCTTCGATGCGCCGACCAAAGACAAGGAAGCCTTCGACAAATTGTCTGATGGCCAGAAGCTGGGTTTTGCTCCTGCCACCACCAAGGACTGGGACGGCACCATCGAACTCATCAAGTTCATTGACACTCTTCGCAAGAAGAAGGCGTCCTGATCGGCAGGGGCCGGACGCGATGTCGCATCCGGCCCCCCACCTTTGAATTTGGTTTCATTTGACGATCAGTCTTTCCAGCTATCCGCCGCAACAGGTCGCCGCATTGCAGGCGGCCTATAACGCCGCTATCGGGCGCAAACGGCTGCTGTTTTTCCTGTATCTTGCGATTTTCGTTGCGCTGATCTTCATCGCGGGACTGGGCGCCGAAGTTGCGCCGAAAACTTTTGCGGACAAAATCGGAAATTTCGTCAGCTATTTCGACCGCATTTTCAATCTCGACAGCGGCAAACGGGTCTGGACCGATCCCGCCGAATGGTTCTGGGGCTGGAAAAGCTGGCTCAAGCTGCTCGCCGAAACGCAGCTCATGAGTTATGTCGGCACCGCCATCGGAGCCATCGGCGCGCTGGCGCTGAATTTCTTCGCCGCCGCCAATGTCTCACCGCATCCCTTGCTGCGCTTTATTACGCGCCGCCTGATGGAATTCTGCCGCACCGTGCCGAGCGTGGTGTTTGCGCTGATTTTCGTGATCGCTTTCGGTCTCGGCCCGATGGCGGGCGTGCTCGCCATCGCCATTCATTGCATCGGCGCGCTCGGCAAGCTTTATTCCGAACAGGTTGAGAACATCGATATGAGACCGCTGGAGGGCTTGCGCTCGACCGGCGGAAGCTGGCTGGCCAGCGTTCGTTTTGCGGTCATGCCGCAGGTGCTTCCGGGCTTCGCCAGCTACACGCTGCTGCGTTTCGAGATCAATGTGCGTGAAGCCTCCGTGATGGGGTTTGTGGGCGCGGGCGGCATCGGGCAGGAACTGATCGTCGCGGTGCGCAAGTTCTACTATTCCGACGTCAGCGCCATTCTGCTGATGATTATCGTCACGGTCTTTGCGATCGATATTCTCACCGGCTGGCTGCGTGGCCGCCTGTTCGGGACGGAGCGGCGCGCATGATCACGGATGCCCCAACACCGCAGGAATTGTCGGCGCGCTATCCCGAGCTGTTCGCCGCATCCCATGCCGGACGCATCAGAGCGATCGCCATCGGCACGGCGCTGTTCGCGCTGTTTATATTCGGGTGCTGGTATCTCGAATTCTCGCTGACCCGCCTCATCACCGGCTTGCATCAGCTCGGCTGGTTCGTCATGCTGATGATCCCGCCTGATCCCGGCACATCGTTTCCCACCTATCTGCATGCGATGGGAGAAACGCTGTCGATCGCCTTTCTCGGCACGCTGCTCGCAGCGGTCCTGGCTTTGCCTGTGAGCCTGATGGCGGCGCGCAATGTCATTCCCTCTATTTTCCTGCGCTTTCCGGTGCGCCGGTTTCTCGATTCGATCCGCGGCGTCGATACGCTGATCTGGGCGCTGGTGTGGATCAATGTCGTGGGGCTGGGGCCGTTCGCGGGCGTGCTGGCGATCGCGACGTCGGATTTCGGCGCATTCGGCAAGCTCTTCTCGGAAGCCATCGAGGGCGCGGATCGCAGGCAGGTGGAGGGCATCCGTGCCGCTGGCGGAAGCAAACTGCACGAAATCCGGTTTGGCCTGTTGCCGCAGGTGCTGCCGGTGATCGCCGGACAGGTTCTTTATTTCATCGAATCCAATACGCGCTCGGCAACCATTATCGGCATTGTCGGCGCGGGCGGCATCGGCCTGCAACTCGCCGAACAGATCCGCGCGCTGGAATGGCAAAAGGTCTCGACCCTGATCCTGATGATTCTGATCGCGGTGGCGGCGATCGATTTCATCTCCAACCGCTTGCGCTTTGCCATTATCGGCCGCGTTGCGCACGCGCGGCACTAAGTTTTCGGCGGTTATTCCGATTTCTCGTCATGGCCGGGCTTGTCCGGCCATCCACATCTTGGAATTGATTACAAGGAAAAGGAAGACGTGGTGCCCGGCACCGCAGACAAGTTTACGCAGTCTGCGACGGCTATGGCAGGGCATGACGGCATTTTGCATTTGCATGCTTCTATTGATTTTCAATCACGAATTGCACACGCTCGGCCGCAAAGCGGGCGCGTGTCGTGAGCAGCGGTTTGCCGTCGGACTCGGCGTCGAGGCTGTCGGCCACCAGCACGGGCCGGCCGAGCGGAAGATCAAGCCGCGCGCTATCAGCGGCATCGGCGATCGCCGCGGTGATGTTGGTCCATTCGCGGCGATAGTCGCGCACGCCGAAATGCGCCAGCAGCTTCGTGGTCGAACGCAGTTTTTCGTAAACGCGGCCGCCATCCTCGAACCGCTCGGCGTCGAGCCACGTGGTGCCGACGCAGATCGGAATTTTGTTGGCCATCCGCAAGGCATCGATCCGCAGCAAAGGCGCGCTGGGCTTGAGTGCCAGACGCTTTGCCAGTTCGATGGAAGCAGGTTCGATGGAAGAATCCAGCAGCCTGCCGCTGGCCGCCTTGCCGCCTGCGCCGACGATTTCGGAAAATCGCGTGCGCGAACGCAGCGGGTAGGCGATGCGCGGCGCTTCGACATAGGTTCCACTGCCGCGCTCCGCGCGCACAAGGCCGCGTTCTGCCAGCACCGCCAGCGCACGGCGCACGGTGTGACGGTTGACGCGATGCAGGTCGGCGATTTCGGTTTCGCCGGGCAGGCGGGTGTCGCGCGCATAGGTGCCGTCGGCAATGCCTTGCTCGATGGAATCGGCCACCCGACGCCACAACGCAACGCCGGTTGCGCTTTCGGCGAGACTCATGCGCGTTTCCATTCCGCCTGAATTTTGCGAGTCATTAAAATCATCCGCCGGTCACCCTTTTGTCATGGCGTTGCCTTAGAGAGTTGTCTAGTAACATAGACAACTTGGAATCGGCAAGCAGGGAGACCTTTCGGATATGACAAAGCCGCAAACCGACCCGCAGCAGACTCTGCGCCGTAACGCCATGGCGGTGCTGGTGCATGCGGATTCGGGTCGGATCGCGGCATATCTTGAGGCGCTGGATGTTCCGCCGCACGAAACTCTCCGCAAGCCGCAGAGTGGTCTTGTGATGGTGCGGGGCCGGATCGGCGGTGACGGCGCGCCATTCAATCTCGGCGAAGCCTCTGTTGCGCGCGCGGCGGTGAGAATTGCGTCGGGCGAGACCGGCTTCGGCTATACGCTGGGCCGTGATGGAGAGAAGGCGCGGCTGATCGCGCTGTGCGATGCGTTGATCCAGAGCGAGCACTTCAGGGACGATGTGGAACAGAAGGTTGTCGCGCCGCTGCGCGCAGAACAGGCGGCCGCGCGGGCGGATCAGGCTGCAAAGACAGCGGCGACGCGCGTTGATTTCTATACCCTTGTGCGGGGAGAGAATTGATGGTGCTCGCTGATCTCAGCCTTGATCAGGGATTTGCCGATCCGGTGCGCGCGTCGCAATCGGTGTTTCGCCATGTGATGAACGCGATGGCGCGGCCCGGCACTCTCGAGACCGTTGTGAGCGATGTTGAAGGCCCCACTTTTTTGATGCCGGCCGCTGCGGCGCTGGCGCTCACGCTGTGCGATCACGACACGCCGGTATGGCTCGATCCGAATTTCGCGGGCGAAGCCCAAATCGCGGCGTGGTTGAGGTTCCAGACCAGCGCGCCGGTGATGGGCGACACCCGGCGGGCGGCATTCGCATTCATCAGCCGCGGCGCGGACTTACCCGCGTTCGAAATGTTCGCCTCAGGCACACCGGACTATCCGGATCGTTCGACCACACTCGTCGTTCAGGTGGATTCGCTCACTGAGGGCCCGGGCGTCACTCTCACTGGGCCCGGTATTCGTAACATCGGCACGCTGAGCGCTGGCGCGTTGCCGCCGGACTTTGTCGAGCGCATGCAGGTCAACCGTGCATTATTTCCGCTCGGCGTCGATCTGGTGCTGGTGTGCGGCGCGCAGCTTGTGGCGCTGCCGCGCAGCACGCACGTGGCAAGGGAGACATCGTAATGTATGTCGCGGTGAAAGGCGGTGAACGCGCCATCGAGAACGCGCACAATCTGCTCGCGCATGAGCGGCGCGGAGATCACGCCGTCCCCGATTTGTCGCTCCAACAGATTAACGGGCAACTCACCCTCGCAGTCGATCGTGTGATGAGCGAAGGTTCGCTCTACGATCGCGAACTGGCTGCGCTCGCGATCAAGCAGGCGCGTGGTGATCTGATCGAGGCGATCTTTTTGCTGCGTGCGTTTCGCGCGACGCTTCCAAGGTTTGGCGCGAGCGAGCCGCTGGACACCGGCGAGATGGACGTCCGCCGCAGAATTTCATCCACTTTCAAGGATGTGCCCGGCGGACAGATTCTTGGCCCGACTTTCGATTATACCCACCGGCTGCTCGATCCGGCGCTGGCGGATGACGCGCCGTTACCGGAGCTGCAGCAGGGAGCGGTTGAGGAGGCGCCAATGCCGCGTGTCACCGATATTCTCGGCGCCGATGGTCTGATCGAGCCGTCGCCGGAAGAAAATCCTGGACAGCCCGCCGGCGATCTCACCCGCGAGCCGTTGAGCTTTCCGGCGGAGCGCGATCTGCGCCTGCAAAATCTCGCGCGTGCGGACGAGGGTTTTTTGCTCGCGCTGGGCTATTCTTCGCAGCGCGGTTTCGGCCGCACCCATCCGTTCGCTGCCGAAATTCGTTTCGGCGAAGTCGAACTGGAAATCTTCGCCGAAGAGGCCGGCTTCGCTGTACCGCTCGGCGC
>DASWQB010000544.1:0-2268 GCA_036398335.1 Afipia sp.
CTCGTTTTCGATTCACTCGGGAAGTTCAATCGATCAACCAATCGCCCACGACGCCTTTTCCTGAGTACGCGCATCGCTGGGGCAGTCCGCAGTGACGAGCGCGGGGGCGGTCAAGATGTGTCGACTACCCGATACGCGCGGTGAGGCTAACCTACGCGCGAGAACGGATAGGCGTTTTTTATGTAGACATGCAAAAATTGGCCCTTCGACGGTGATTGCATCAGTTGATCGAAGAGTGCAGGCCCCACGTTGTAGTACTGGTAGACGGACCCGGTGGAAAACTCAATTTCTAAGGTCTGAGCGCCCTCGTCATAGCCGACGGATGCGATAGTTGAAGATGCGACTGAATCTCTGTTCATGGGTTTTCTTGCTCATCGTCTGGAAAATCGTCAACTTGCTCGCGACGGATTTCGAGTGTTCGGGAGACGGCAGTAGTGCGCTGTGCGCGCCAAGATGCGACAACGCGATCATATCCTTCCGCGACGCGCCGCTTGGACCAAGCCTCAGTGACGTCTGGATCGGCGCTTTTCGGTTGATGAGCTTCTTGCGGTAAGGTAATGCGACATCGAACGGGAAGTCGCGCTGCCTCGCCCGCAATGATCGCTTCTCCCGTTCGCAGCACTGGCAAGAGATCCATCAAGCCGGCCAAATTATCCGGTAACGCGCCCTTTACTCTGGACCTATCAACCGGGTTAGAGAGTCTGAGAGCGATAATTGTCCCACACTGGGATAGCACAGTTTCGTCTACCTCCGCAGGCCGCTGCGAGACTATCATTGCTCCTATGCCGTATTTCCGACCTTCTTTAGCGATCCGTTTGACCATGTCGGCCGCTACTTGGTCACCATCAGCACTCAAATAACGATGCGCCTCTTCCATTACGACGAGGAGAGGGCGCAGCACGCCCCCTTCTGTTTTTTCGCGGCTCCAAAACAATGCTTCGTAGATGATGCGAAGTATTGAGCCAATCATACGCACCAGTACGGCGCTGGGAACTCCCGATAGATCGAGAATCGTGAGTTGACGGTCATGCCCCAACCAACCTTCAAGCAGCTTATCCAAATCGACAGCGGAATGACCGCTGACATCGGGCTCCCAAGGGCCGGGGTGAAGAACGAAGTCGTAGCGACGATCTAGGAGGCGTGAGCGCAAGAGATTCAACTTGCGCTTAATGCCTTTTGCCGCTTGGTTCATGAATGGACCGGCGGCGCCCATTGCATGAGGCGTGTAGCGCGGGGGGACAAGCAAGTCCGCGTTACCCGCTTCTTCTAACGCAGGCTCGTTCCGATCCTTGCCTGTGAAAGTGGTTGTCTCAAAGTCGATTAACTCGTACCAGAGCTGCTTTAGGCTGAATGGAACGGGGCTGTCGACCGTAAGCGATCTAGGGTCGAGGCCTGCCAGCGCGCCATGCTCGAGACGCGACGCCTTCAGATCCTGAATCTTGTCGGTGAAAGCTATCTCTTGATTTTCAGTAAGACCGCCTACAACAAAGTCCAACAATTCCCCGGCCTCAAGAGCCCAATAGGGAACATAAAGCGATTCTTGTCCGGGTTCAGGGGTTGCACTGAAGACACGGGCGATATCAGCGAGCGCCGACGTGTACTCGCCGTGGAGATCGAGAATGAGGATTCGTGCACCGGGTGAGCCTTTGGTCCCCGCGTCTGATTGAACGATTGACCTCAAGAGACTCGCTACAGTGGTGGACTTTCCGGAACCCGTGGAACCGAGAATCGCAGAATGCCTAGTCACCAGCAAATCGAGTGAAAGTCGAACGGCGATATTCTCGGAGCTAGAAAGCGTCCCAACTTTAATTTGATCGTCGCCTCCGGAACCATAAATGCGACGGAGATCAGTTTCGGTAACTATGTGAACTGCGTCGTCAATGTTCGGATGTTGACTAAGACCACGTTCGAAAACTCCTCCTATCGCCTCGCCAGCCAATTCGACTCGCATCCACCTACCTGCGTTTGCACTTTCAGCATTACCAGACTGCGGGGCCGCGGTTGCTCCGACCTCGCAGACGACGCCATATAGATCCTGATAGCCTTGTGGGATGCGGACAAAGCTGCCCACTTGGCCCGCGCGATACGTGTGTCCTTTAATTACGGCGAAACCGGAATCCAATGATTCCGCGAGCTTTACGGTGACGGACGCGCCGGAGACAGCGCGTACCGTCCCAAGATATGTCGGATCGTTCGCGCTCATTGCGCGGCCGCCGCATCGGCGGGTAGGTGTTCAGGTGCATCCGCTGCTACTTCCGCTGTAACGTC
>DASWQB010000545.1:0-15431 GCA_036398335.1 Afipia sp.
ATATGTCAACTGCCATTCCCGAACCGGCGTGCTGCCTTACTTCGATCTTCTGGAGCCCTTTCCGGTGTAGGCTTACAGATCGGCAGAGGCACGCGGCTTGCTGGACCGGCTGTATTCGGACGACGTCGCGGCCGTAAGGGAGGCGTTCACCACTCGCTTCAATGCCGGCCGCGTGACATCGGATCTCGCTCAGGCCGCGCCCGCCGGGCTTTGTTGTCGGGTGCCCGCGTCCTCGGTGTGCGGGCGGCGGATCTTCCCGAGAAAACGCCCGTCGCGGCGATCCTTCGTTATGCCGTTTGAACGCCGGATTTCAGTCCCCGCATGAAGTCCTGAGCCAGGTTTTGGTTTTCAGCCTGGCGGGCGGGTCTTGATGGCGCGCCCGTTTTGGGTTGGAATCCGCACCGATGACCGTTATCCAGTGCCTATGGATACGCTCATCCTTCAGTTCGAAACACCCGCGCCGCCGACGGGCGAGGCCGCGCGCAGCGCGATCTCTGTCCCGCCGATATCGGCAAACGATCTCGGCACGGCGTTCACCGATGTCGCGCGCGCGTATCCGGATCGCACGGCGTTCGAGATCAAGGCGGGCGTCTATTCCTATGGCTGGCTGCTGCGCGCGGCGCAAAGCGTGGAGCGCTATTTGCGGTCGCGGCCCGGCTATCGAGCGGGCGCGCGGGTCGCGCTGCGGTTGCCGAACTCGCCGGAATACGCTGCGGCCTTTTATGGAATCCTGCTCGCCGATTGCGTGGTGGTGCCGCTGCCCGCCCAACTGGAGCGATATCGCTGGCAGCAGATCGTCGAGCAATGCGGCCCCGATGTCGTCATTCTCGGCCGAGCGCAGATCGAGGATGGCGACACGTCGCCCGTCACCGCGCTGGCGCTGTCGGATGCCGCTGATGCAATCGTGTCATCCGCGCCGAGCCGCCGTGACAACGATCTGGCGGTGTTGCTGTTCACCTCGGGTTCGACCGGCGTGCCGAAAGGCGTGATGCTGAGCCATCGCAATCTGCTCGCCAACGCTGCATCGATCTTGCAGGATTTGCCGATCCGCGCCGACGACAAGGCATTGGTGCTGATCCCGTTCTGCCACTCGTTCGGCAATTCGATTTTGCAGACCCACATGCTGGCCGGCGCGGCCATCGCGATGGGCGGCACGCTGATGTTTCCCGCGTCCATTGTCGAGGCGATCGCGCAATTCCGCGCCACCAGCTTTTCGGGGGTGCCGGAAGTTTACGGCATGCTGCTGAAATACGGAAAGCTCGGCGACACGCCGCTGCCGAGCCTGCGCTACATGAGCGTGGCGGGCGGTCAGTTGCGTCCCGATCTTGCCGCCGACGTCGCATCGCGCATCGCGCCCGCGACGTTCCACGTGATGTACGGCCAATCGGAAGCGAGCCCGCGGCTGGCGAGCCTGTCGCCGGATCAGCTTGCGCTGCGCCGCGGCTCGATCGGCAAGCCGCTGCACGGCGTCACGCTCGCGATCAAGGATGAGACTGGACGCGATCTGCCGCCGGGCGAGTCCGGCATGCTGTGCGCGCGCGGCGACAATATCATGCTCGGCTATTGGCGGGACGACGCCACGACAGCCGAGGTGCTGAGCAAGGACGGTTGGCTGCGCACCGGCGACATGGCGCATCGCGATGCCGATGGCTATTTCTATATCGACGGGCGCGCCAATCTTCTGGTGAAAGTGCAGGGGCACCGCGTGCACCCCGCCGAGATCGAGGGCGTGGTGGAGGCGCTGTTTCCGCAGACCAAAGCGGTCGCCTTGCCGATGTTGCGCGGCGATGAGACCCGCTTCGCTCTGTTTCTGGCCTCGCAGGACGAGCGCGCCATCGACGTCGCGGACGTCCGCGCCGCCTGCATGCGCGATCTGCCATCCTACAAGGTGCCGGTGCATTTCGAGATTCTGGAGCGGCTTCCCCTGAATTCCGCCTATAAGGTCGACCGTGCGGCGCTTAAACTGCGTCTGCCGCCGGCCTGATGCCTCTCATCTCACGTGACATAAAGCGATACAGGAATGACCCCGATGCCAGAGCGTAGCCAGATCGAAGCCGATATCTTGCAGTTCGTGCAGGCGCGCTCCCCGCAATCGCAGATCACGGCCGCCACCGATCTGCTGGACGAGGGTCTTCTGGATTCGCTGCTGCTGGTCGATCTGATCTTCCGCCTTGAAGAGCGCTACGGCATCCAGCTCGGCGGCGATCAGATCAGCCCCGGCAATTTCCGCAGCGTCGCGGCCATCGCCGATCTCGTGCAGAAGCAAGACGCCACGTCATGAAATGGCCGCTGCAACACCAGCCGGTGCCCTACGACAAGGTGCCGATGTACAATCGCTACTATCTCCATGCGCCGAAGGCGAGCCACGCCGATCCGGTGATCGTGATGGGGAGCGAATTCGAGGCCGATGCGCTGCTCGAATTTTTGCGCGAGCGCAATCGCGGTGGGCAGGTGCTTTTGACGACGGCGCATGCGCTGATCCGCGCGTCCGCTCTGGCGTTGGCGCAGTTTCCGCAGATGAATGTCCGGCTCGTCGGCCACCGCGTCTATCCTTTCCGCAACATCAGCATTCGCACAGCGTTCTTCCATCGCGGCAATGGCGAGATCGACATCATGCTGATCCAGTCCGCCAACGAGAAAAGTCTCGCGCAGATCGGGCAGGAGGTGTGGAAGCGTCTGATGGAAGCGGGACGGCGCACGGGAGGCCGCGACCGCGATCTTGCGCGAATGCGCAAGCTGCCGGGATTTGTGTTCCGGCAATTTCTGCGGTTCTACGGCTTTCTGGATCGCGTGTTTCTGATGCCCAATGTGAGCCGGCTCGATGAATTGCGCGGCGGCAGCATGATGGTCAACGATCTGTCGGCATCCGGCGCGCCTGCGCTGCGGATGTACAAGCCGAGCCGGTTTCCCGACAGCAGCGATTCGTTGAACCTGACACTCGGCCCGGCGGAGACCAAAGTGATCGCGCGCGGCGATCAGTTCGCGACGGTGAAGGTGATGCCGCTGTTCCTGCGCGGCGACCACCGTCTCACCGACGCCTATGAGATGGGGCGCTTCCTGTCGCTGGTGCGCGACCTGATGCAGAATCCGCAACGGCTCGATGAGGGTTCATCAATTTGAGCATGATGTTTTCGGAAACCGGTCGCTTTTCCGGATCATGCTCTAGTAAATCCCCGGAATGACCCGCGCGGTGCGTTTCATATAGGCGCGGTATTCCTCGCCGAACGTGTCGGCCATCATCTTTTCTTCGTGACCGACGCGCAAGAAGAAGAGAGTGCCGAACCCGACAAGTCCCGCAAGCCCCGCCACCCAGTTCGGCAACACGATCGCCTGCGCCACCCCCCACAGCCAGAACGCGGAATACATCGGATGGCGCACGCTGTTATAGACGCCGTTGGTCACTAGCTTGTGCTCATCGCGCACTTCAAGCGTCACCGACCAGTTGCGCCCGAGATCCTTATGGGTGCGATAGAACAGCCATAGCGCAAAGCCGAACACGGCCGCGCCCGCGACAGCCTGAATTGCGTGAAAGGGATAGTCCGCAAATTGCGGCGCACCGGTGAAGACATAGATCGCCGGGATGATCCCGAGGCCCAATGTCGAGATCGCCAGGGAGACGAACTCGCGCGAACCGACCTCGCGGCGCGCCTTCGGCGTGCGCCGTGAGCGGCGATCGTGCGGATAGCGGATCGCGAACCATCCGACAACGCCAATGACCCAGATGATTTTGCCAACGAGCGGCGACATGCCATGAAAATCCAAGATTTAAAGGGTCTGGCAGGCTGATACACTTCGCCCGCCGCCACGTCACTACATGATGAGAGGCCTCGCGAACAGGGGCAATAGAGAGTTATGAGGCGCCGAGGGGCCGCATGCGCTGGGGCAGGACGAAGGGAAGACCGTCGTCGGAGCCGACCGCCGTCTCAACCTTGAACACGTCCTTGATGAGACCGGCGGTAATTGTCTCGCGGGTTTTGCCGTCGGCATGCAGATGGCCGCTGTTCAGCACGATCAGCCGGTCCGCGAAACGGACCGCCAGGTTGAGGTCATGCAGCACCGCGATTACCGCGAAGCCGTCGCGCGCGCGGCGTTTGGCGATTTCGAGCAGGTCAATCTGATGGCGCAGATCAAGGCTCGATGTCGGCTCATCCAGCAGCAGTACGCCCGGTCCGTGATCCTGTTCGCCGCAGGACAACTGGACGAGAACCCGCGCGAAATGCGCGCGCTGCTGCTCGCCGCCGGACAAAGTCGGCAGTTCGCGGTGGCGCAGCGCGCCGAGACCGAGCTCCTCGATCGCGGTGTCTATCAGGGGCTGCGCGGCGGCGCGGCTACGCTCGCCCGCGCCCATCGCGATAATGTCCTCGACCGTGAACGGGAAGCTGACATTGACATGCTGGGAGAGCACCGCGCGGTGCTGCGCCAATTCGCGCGGCGCGAATGAGGCCAGCGAACGGCCCTTGAGATAAACCTCGCCATCGCTGCAGCGCTGATCGCCGGACAGCGTTCGCAGCAGCGTGGATTTTCCCGCGCCGTTGGGGCCGACGATGGCGACGGTTTCACCGCCGCGCAGCGCGACACTTATATTGTCGAGCAACGTGGCGTGCCGGATTTGTACCGACACCTTTGCGGCCTCCAGCGGAATGCCCGGGGCCGTCATGAGTGAAGCACCAGGCCGCGCTGACGCAGCAGCATATAAAGAAAGAACGGCGCGCCGATCGCGGCGGTGAGAATGCCGACAGGCACTTCGGCAGGTGCGGCGAGAACGCGCGCCAGCGTATCGGCGCCGATCATCAGGATCGCGCCGAGGCAGGCGGAGGCGGGAAGCAGCAGGCGATGACCGGGACCGATGACAAGCCGCAAGAGATGCGGCACCACGATGCCGACAAATCCGACGACGCCGCAGACCGACACCGCAGCACCCGTCATCGCCGACACCATCACGATGGAAATCCGTTTCAGGCGCTCGACATTGACGCCGGAATGAAAGGCCTCGGCTTCGCCGAGCGCCAGAAGATCGAGACCACGCGCGACCAGCGGGATCGCCAGCAGCGCGGCAATCGCGACCGGCAGAATGGAAACAACTTTCGGCCAGGTCGCGCCGCTGAGCGAGCCAAGCAGCCAGAATGTGATGTCGCGAAGCTGGCGGTCGTCGGCGGTAAAAACCAGAAGGCCGATGCCCGCATTGGCGAGCGCGGCGATAGCGAGGCCCGCCAGCAGGAACAGCGCGACTGAAGTGCGGCCCGCGCGGCTGGCGATCCTGTACAGGATGACGGTGGTGAGCAGCGAACCGGCGAAGGCGAACAGAGGCAGCATCCAGGTTTGCAGAAACCGGAAGTGTGCACCCCACGCACTGTCCGACAGCACGATGGCAGCGGCTGCCGCGAACGCACCGCCGCTGGATACACCCACGAGAGCCGGATCGGCGAGGGGGTTGCGGAACAGCCCCTGCATGATCGCGCCGGATACCGCCAGCAGCGCTCCGATGATTGCAGCGAGCGCGATGCGCGGAATGCGGATCGACCAGAGCACGAGCGTGTCACGCGCCAGCATGCCGGTCGCATCGCCCGATCCGGAATGAAACCCAAGGGCGGATGAAAGCGCGGCGGTGAGGCGCGACAAGGGAATGCCCGCCGCGCCGATGGTGGTCGCGAGCAGGGCCGCGACCACCACGCCACAGAGCAGAAGGGCGATCACAGGCGCGGCCGAAAATCGCCGGCCCATGGCGGGCGTCGTTACGGGATTGCTCAATGTCGGCAATCGGCCGAGGCTTCGGCGGGACGCCATGCCGCGCTTGCGGATGCGATCGAGGGATAAAGCTGAAGCGCAAGATCGTGCGCGGCGGCGGCGGTGCGCGGGCCAAAGCCGAGCAGATAGAGGCCGTCCATCGCGATGAAGGCTTTGTTCGCGGCGGCCGGTGTGAGTGCGAAAGCGGGATTGGCGAAGACCGCGTCGGCCTCCAGCTGCTCCTTGCCGCGCTGCATGGTGAGGATGACGTCGGGCTTGGCGGCGACGATCGCTTCGTCATTCACCGGCTTGTAGCCGTCAAAATCCCCGACTGCGTTGACGCCGCCGGACAGAGCGATGATCGCGTCCGCCGCTGTCTTCCTGCCCGCGATCATGGCGCGGCCATTGAGGAACGACATCACGAACATCACCCGCACCGGCTTGTCGATTCTGGCGCGCAATTCCTTCAGTGAGGCGAGGTCGGTGGAGACGGCCTTGGTGAGACATTCTCCGCGCGCATCGGCACCCATCGCATGCGCGACAAGGCCGATCTTCCTGACCAGCCCTTCCTCGGTGAAGGCGTCAGGCACCGAAATCAACGGCACCTTCGCGCTTTCCAGAACGTCGAGCGTCTCTTTCGGTCCCGAGCCTTCGACAGCGAGAATGAGTTTCGGATCGAGGCCGAGCACGCCCTCGGGCGAAAGCTGACGCATATAGCCGACATTCGGCTTGTCGCTGAGCGCGCCGTGCGGATAGAGGCTCGTGGTGTCGATGCCGACGATACGATCCTGCAATCCGAGCGCGTAGAGAATTTCGGTGACCGCTCCGCCGATGGAGACGATACGCTGCGGATTGTCGACGTTCACCTCGCGTCCGCGCGCGTCTTGCACCACGATGCCGGCGGCGCAAGCCATGCCCGCGCCAGCAGCCAAGGTCAACAAGGCGGCGAGCGCGGCGCGCGCCGCGAATTGCGTTCTCAGAAAAATCATTTGGTCAGGATCAGCTTGTTCTGCGACGTCAAACGCAGCCGGTAGATTTCCTCGCCATGCGCGATGGTGACTTCGCGCGCCGCGGAAAACAGTTCTTTGCTGTCGATCCGGTTGTCGAGAATGAATACCGGCCGTTTGTCTGACGTGCGACGACTTTCCATTTCGGATAGGCCGGGACCGTCATCCCGTGAACCTGAAACCATCGTGTCTGCGCTTCCTTCCGTACGGCGCGATATCATCATCATACCGGACGTTGCAGTTATAGAATTGCGCCGCGCGTTATTCCAACGCGGCAGTTTATAATAGCTTTAAGGTGAGCTTTGCTGGCTTGACCGCGCACTGTGCGGTCCGTACGAAAAAATGGCGCAATGATGGCCGGAATCGGCACGTGCGTTTCATCAGCCAGCCAGCCGCCGCACAGGCGTGTCCGCCAGCCAGAACTGAACACAATAACGGTTGGGGCTGTCATGCTGGGGCTGAACAAGCGCGCTTGTGCGCTGCTTTTATCTGTATCGGTTGTCGCATTGGGGTGCGTGCCAGCGTTTGTCGCACAGGCTCAGGTCGCGGAGGCGCAAACCGACACCGTCCAACCGAAACCGGCCAAGCGCAAGAAAAACGCGCAGCAGCAAGAGGTGCGACAAACTGCCCCAAGTCAGTCTTCGTCAAGTCAGTCCCGCTCATGGCAGACGGCCTATGCCCAGGTCGGCGCCCCGACGCAACAGCCGCTCGACACGATCACGGTGGCCGCGTCGAAGACCGAAGAGCGCGCGATCGATGCGCTCGCACCTGTCAGCGTGATGACGCTGGAACAGATTCAGGCGCGGCAGGCGTCCACCGTCGGCGGCCTGATCTACGACAAGCCAGGCGTGTGGCTGCAAAATCGCGGAGATGAGCCCTCGACCTCGATCAACATTCGCGGCTTGCAGGATTACGGGCGCGTTGCCTACATCGTCGACGGCGCGCGGCAGAACTACCAGCGCACCGGTCACTTCGCCAATGGTTCATTCTTTCTCGATCCGGAATTGATCGCTGGCATCGACATCGTGCGCGGTCCAACCGCGAATATCTACGGCTCGGGCGCCATCGGCGGCGTGGCCTCATTCCGCACCAAGGACATCGAGGACGTGGTCCGCGCCGGCGAGCGCTGGGGCGTCGATATGCACACGCTGGTCGGCACCAACCAAGGGCGCTTCGTTACCTCTGCCTTTGGCGGTATCCACGTCAATCCGAATGTCGATGTGTTCGGGGGCGGCACCTATTCAGGACAGGGCAATTACAGGGACGGCAACGACTTTGAAGTCGCCAACACCGCCAATCATTTGTCGAGCGGCATCGGCAAGCTGACCGTGCGTCCAGCGGATGGACACGAGGTCAAGCTCAGCACCATCTTTCAGGAAAATCTCTACAGCGTGGGACAGCCGGCCAGAAGGCCGGGAGACCCCAATACGGATATCGGCGGAACCGGTGGTACGTCGGTTTATCGGACCAACGTGAAGACCTACAACACATCGCTGGGCTGGAAGTATTCGGAGCCGGACAACAATCTGTTCGACTGGGATTCGAAGATCTACTGGAACAGAACTGAAAACGATCAAGTCAAGACGCTCAGTTCGCTCCCGGCTTCCTCGACGAGTGCGGCCTATTGCGGAGCGGGTGTTGCCGGCAACTTCATCACTGGATGCGTCGGCGATCCACGCAGCTATAACCTCGACACATACGGATTTGACGTTCACAACACCTCGCGATTCGAGACCGGCAACTGGCGTCACGCCTTCACCTATGGTTTCGACGGTTTCCAGGACAGGGTGTCGACCTATGACGATAGCGGCAACTCGAACGTAACAACGCCGGGCGGCAAGCGCACCGTGTGGGGCGGCTTCCTCCAGTACAAAGCGAACTACTCGTCGCTTCTGGAAGTGGTCAGCGCGGTTCGCTACGACAACTACGAGTTGGATTCGAATGCAGGCGGGAGCAAGGGTGATCGCTTTTCACCCAAAATTACCGTCGGATTGTTGCCGACGTCCGTCGTCACGCCTTATGTGAGCTATGCTGAAGGTTATCGCGCGCCCACGATCACCGAGACGCTGGTGAGCGGAAGCCACGTCTCGGCAACTCCTTTCGATGCCTTCTTTGTGTGTCCGTCGGGCACCAATCTGCCGACCATTTTCCCTCCGTTTGCTGCCCCGATCAATCCGAACACATCGCTGTTCTGTTTCCAGCCGAATCCAAATTTGCGTCCTGAGGTCGGCAAGACCAAGGAAATCGGCTTCAATGTGAGGAAGAATGACATCTTCACGTCGGGCGATAGTTTCCGCGGCAAGTTCAATGTGTTCCGCAATGATGTCGACGACTACATCGATCAGGTTGCATTCGGTCCGGTCTTCAATGCACCGACCCAATCGGGGGGAACTGTCCCGGTGCAGCCGTTCCTGCAATACCAGAACATCGCTGCCGCACGCATCGAAGGCTTCGAAGCAGAGACGATGTACGACGCCAATCTATGGTTCCTCGGCGTATCCGCGACGCTCCAGCGCGGCAAGAACCAGCAGACCGGGATCGGTCTTTACAGCATTCAGCCGCAGAAGATCACGACAACGGCGGGTGTCCGGTTTGCAGAAGGCAGGGGCACTTTATCCGCATCGTGGAGTTCAATCAGCGGCAACACGGATATTCCGTCGAACTACCTTCCGACCACGTCGTTCGATCTGGTCAATGTCTATCTGACAATGCGTGCCACGCAGGATCTGGTCTTCAATTTCTCGGTTGAGAATTTGCTCAATCAGTACTACCGGCCTTATGCGATCCCGCGGGGTAGCGCGGGTGGTGAGGTCCAGAATGACGCGCTGTGGGCCAGCGCGGGCGCCGGCATCACCTTCAAGGGCGGCCTGCGCTATCACTTCGGAGGTTGAGCGGAACGTCTAACGTAGCCAACGAATGAGCAGCCGCGCGGATTTGTCCGCGCGGCATTGCTTTTGTGGCTATATAATCTGCGGGACATGATTCAACTTCAGCTTTAACGTGAACTTGCGGCACTGGCCGTTACACAAACGTTACACAAAAAGGAGACGCGGGATGTTCATCGCCATGAACAGGTTTCAGGTGAAAAAGGGATCGGAGCAGGCGTTCGAGACGCTGTGGGCGACGCGCGAATCCTATTTGAGCGAGCTTGACGGCTTCATCGAGTTTCATCTGCTGCGCGGGCCGGCCGCGGAGGATCACACGCTTTATTCGTCGCACACGGCGTGGGCGGACAAGGCTGCGTTCGAGGCATGGACCAGGTCCGACCAGTTCCGCAAGGCGCATGCGAGAGCCGACAATAAAAGCGACGGCGCGAGCCTTTATCTCGGTCATCCCAAGTTCGAAGGCTTCGAGGTGATCCAGACCGAGCGCCGTTCCAGCGCTGCGGCCTGAACGCAGGAACGGACGTCATCATGCTCAGCACTGATCTTGCCGATCTCAAGAAACACAACCTTAAAAAGCACATGGCCGAGAATCCCGGTGCGGTGATCGAGGATGTCGCGCGCGAGAAAAACGTCACCGCGCGCGCCGTGCTCGAAGCGTTGCCCGAAGAGATGCGCATTTTCGCGCCGGGCTCCGCTTTCGTGCCGGCGATGCAGGAGATCGCGAACTGGGGCGAGGTGACGCTGATCGTTCACACCGAGGACGGCATTTTTGAAATTACCGATCCGGTTGCAGGCGGCAAGATCGGGCGCGGCTATTTCAATCTGAGCAAGCCGAAAGGGCTGCACGGCCATCTGCGGCATGAGCGATGCGCAGCCCTTGCATTCGTGGAGCGCCCATTCATGGGCAAGTCGTCCGCCTTCGTCGCATTCGTTAACGTCGATGGCGGCATTATGTTTAAGGTGTTCGTCGGCCGCGACGAGGCGCGCCAGCTCAAGGCAGACCAGCTTGAGAAATTCCGTGCGCTCGCAAAATCATTTTAATCAAACAATCTTTTAACCGAACGTCGCCCTTTAATTCCCTGCACGTTTGAGTATATGCCCGGAACATCAACGTGCGCACATGCGTTCATGCATCGTGTGCGGCGCGTTTTTATTTCAGGTGAGTGAGTGATGCCGGTTCTACGTTACTTCGTGGTCGCAGGTGCAGGTCTGCTTGCTTTGCTGTTTATGGTGAGTGTGTGGTTGCCTGCGCCGGTTGTCACTGAACGCGACGCGAGCGGGCTGGACAAGACGACGATTCGAATCAGCGCGGAGAAACCTGTTGCGGAGCGTGTGACCATCGACACTTCGGTGCCGAGCGTCACGCCGCCTGCATTGTCTGTCGCTGAGCAGCCTTCCGCGCCGTCTGTTGCGAGCGATGCACGGGATGAGTCGCAAGATAAATCCCGTCGCGACGCGCTCGCGCGGATGGATGACGGGCAGGCTGTTGCTCCAGTTGTCACACCGCCCGCGCCGGTGAAAAAAGTCGCGGTCCGAAAACATCCCAAGCGCCCGGTCGTAATGGCGCGGCCAGCCGGACTTTTTGATTTGTGGTGATGTCATCTTTGTCGCGCGGCTGATCGTGCGACCTGCAAAATGCTGAAACAGAACGGCGGCCCGCGTGGCCGCCTTTCTTTTTGCAGTGCGGCGCAACACGCGAAATCGTTATTGGCCAAATTGCATTCAAAACGCTAATTTGCGCCCCATTGAAAAGGGCCACAGAGTCCGTTTGGGGAGAGATTCATGAATTTCGTAAAGCCGGCGGCCCTCGCGGCCGCTTTGTCGTGTTGTTTGTCCGCAGCACCGGCGCTCGCGCAGTCCGCCAAATCCGCCGATCCGTTTCCGCGCGCAACGCCCGAACAGGTCGGCATGTCGTCTGAGCGCCTCGCGCGCATCGGCACGGTGCTGAAAGCCGACATCGATGCGGGACGCATTCCCGGCGCGGTGATCGCGGTGATGCGCCGTGGCAAGCTCGTGATGTTCGAGGCTTATGGCTGGCGCGACAAGGCGGCGAACCTGCCGATGACGAAGGACGCGATGTTCAACATCGCCTCCATGACCAAGCCGATGGTGACGGTCGGCGCGCTGATGCTCTACGAGCAGGGCAAGCTTCTGATCGACGATCCGCTGGCGAAATATTTTCCGAAATTCGCCAATCCCGTTGTCGCCGTGCGTGATGCCAACGGACAATTGACCTCCGACACCGTTCCTGCTGTCCGCAAGATCACGATTCAGGATCTGATGCGCCACACCTCAGGTCTGGTCTATGGCGGGCGCGGCACCAGCGTCGTGCACAAGATGTATCCCGAAGGCAGCGCCGCGGCCGGGGCGGAGTTCGACGGCGCGGGATTCATGGACAAGCTTGCCAGCTTGCCATTGCATCATCAGCCGGCGACGGCGTTTGACTACGGTTTCGGTCTCGACGTTTTGGGACAGGTGATCGAGACCACCACCAAACAGTCGCTCGGCGAATATCTGAAGAGCAACCTGTTCACGCCGCTCGGCATGACCGACACCGGCTTCTACGTTCCGCCGGAGAAGGCTTCGCGTTACACCAAGCCGCTGCCCGCCGATCCTGACACCGGCAAGCCGCAGGTGCGCTCGCCGGAATTGACCGAGCGTCTGAAATTCGAATGCGGCGGCGGCTGCGCCGAATCGACCGCGTCTGACTATCTACGTTTCGTCAACATGCTGATGAATGGCGGGCGTGTCGGCGAGAAACAACTCCTTGGACGCAAGACCGTCGAATACATGCTGTCCAATCAGCTCGGTCCCGACATGAAAAATCAGGTCGGCGCCGCCGATCCGACGCGCGCCGATTACGGCTTTGGTCTTGGCCTCGCCGTGCGTACCACGCCGGGCATCGTGCGCATGCTGGGATCGGTCGGCCAGTTCTCCTGGCCTGGATCGAGCGGCACCGATTGGTGGGCCGATCCGAAGGAGGAACTCGCCGTGGTGTATCTGTCGGCTGCGCCCGGTCCGATCCGCTGGGTCTATCGCCAGAAGATCAACGCGCTGGTCTATCAGGCCATTGAGTAAACCTCGCCGGACCGCGGCGCAGGGCGAAAGATCGTCTCACGTCCTGCTCCGCCGCCGCCGGCTTGGCCGTGACTGGTCGTTCGATGGCTGGTCGTTCGCGGGGATCGGTTCCACCTGCTTCACCCGTTCTTTCACGGAGGCGAGGGCATCGAGGCTGGTCAGAATCGTCGCGGCCGGAACATCGGCAAGGACATCACTGGCGATGGAATCGCGCAGGCTGTCCAGATCGTCCACCAGGCGGCGTCCCGCCGCGGTCAAAAAGAGTTGATTGGCGCGCCGGTCATGCGGATCGCTCCGCCGCTCGAGCAAACCGTGATCGACAAGACGATCCAGCAAACGAACAAGGGAGATCGGCTGCAATTCAAGCACATCCGCAAGGTCGACCTGCGACAGGCCTTCCTGCTCGCGCAGGCGGAACAACACGATCCACTGCGCCCTTGTCGTACCGCGGCTTTTTGCCCGGTGCTCGACATAGTTGCGCAGCAGCCTTGATGTTTCGATCAGCTGCGCGACAAATTGACGTTTCAAATCAAGAGACATGTTCAGATCGCGAGATTTGTTCAGGTCAGGGGATTGGCCGGAACCAGTTAACCTGACCAAGAGTTAATTAGTATGCCAGCGTATTAAGTGCTCGCATACTAGTTTGTACGCTTTATATGAGGCGTGAGGACACGAGAATTCAGACTGCAATGATGAACACGTCGCAGCTTCATAGTCTTAGTCGGTTCCCGCGCTGGGCCTATATCGCCCTTGCGTCCGTTCTAGTCGCGGGTGGCTGTTGGCTGTTCGGCGGATCAAACCGACCCAAGGTTGTCGCCACGCCGGCGGCCATTCCGGTGACCATCGCAACGGCGCAAAAGGTGGACTTCCCGATCTATCAGCTCGGGCTCGGCGCGGTTCAGGGCTTCAATACGGTTCAGGTCCGCAGCCGCGTGGACGGCCAGATCAATGAGATCAATTTCAAGGAAGGTCAGATCGTCAATCAGGGCGACCTTCTGGTGCAGATCGATCCGCGGCCGTTCCAGGCCGCACTCGATTCGGCGAAAGCCAAGAAGACACAGGACGAAGCGGCAATCGCCAACGCGCAGCTTGACTTGCAGCGCTCCACCAAGCTCGGCGAGTTTGCGACGCGGCAGACCGTCGATACCCAGCGCTCCAACGTGCAGCAGCTCACCGCGCAAATTGCGGCCGATGACGCGGCCATCTTCAACGCGCAGACCCAGCTCGATTACGCCAGAATTCGCGCGCCCATCTCGGGCGTGATCGGCATTCGCATGGTCGATGTCGGCAACATCATCAGCGCGGCGGCGCAGACGCCGATCGTTTCCATCGCCCAGATCGAGCCGATCGCGGTGATTTTCACCATCCCCGAGCAGCAGCTACCCGCGGTCACGGCGGCGATGAAGCAGAGCGAACTCAAAGTGATTGCCTATACGTCAGACGGGCGGACGAAACTTTCCGAAGGCGTTCTGGCGCTGGTCAACAACCAGGTGGACACCACCAGCGGCACCATCCGCCTCAAGGCCGTGTTCGAGAACAAGGACCACAAGCTTTGGCCGGGCATGTCGGTGACGACGCGGCTCCTGGTGAACACCGTCAAGGATGCCACCGTGGTGCCGGACGACGCCGTGCAACGCGGTCAGGACGGCCTTTATATTTTCGCGGTCGGCGAGGGCAACAAGGCGCAGGTGCGCAAGGTAAAGGTCAGCCAGTCGGTCGACGGGCGCAGCCTTGTCGACAGCGGGGTCGTGCCCGGAGAACAGGTCATCATCGGCGGCCAGATGCGCGTACAGGAAGGCTCTCTGCTGGCGACGAAAGTGGCGGGCAACACCGCGCAACAGGCGTCAGCGGCGCCATCGCCAGCTCCCGTAAAGGCCGACTGACATGAACATCTCGGCGCCCTTCATCCGCTATCCCATCGGCACCTCGCTGCTGATGGTCGGCGTATTGTTTGTCGGTCTCGTCGCCTATCCGATGCTGCCGATCGCGCCGTTGCCGCAGGTCGACTTTCCGACCATTCAGATTTCGGCGAGCCTGCCGGGCGCGAGCCCGGAGACCATGGCCTCGTCGGTCGCCCAGCCGCTGGAGCGGCAGTTCGCGCAGATTCCCGGCGTCGCCCAGATGACATCGACGAGCTCGCTCGGCTCGACCTCGATCACGATCCAGTTCGATCTCAACCGCAACATCGACGGCGCGGCCAATGACGTGCAGGGCGCGATCAACGCCGCCGGCGGACAATTGCCGAAAAACCTGCCGACCCCGCCGACCTACCGCAAGGTCAACCCCGCCGACTCCCCGATCCTGCTGCTGTCGGCCACTTCCGACACCCTGCCGCTGATCGACGTCAACGACGCGGTGGACGCAGGTCTCGCCCAGCAGATCAGCCAGATTTCCGGTGTCGCGCAGGTGAGCATCGGCGGCCAGCAGAAGCCCTCGATCCGCGTGCAGATCGATCCGGCCAAGCTCGTCGCCAAGGGCCTTGGCCTCGAGGACGTGCGCTCGCAACTCGTGCTCACCACCGTCGACAATCCCAAAGGCAACATCGACGGCAATACGCGCAGCTTCACGATCTACGCCAACGACCAGTTGCCGAAATCGCAGGACTGGAACGACGTCATCGTCGCTTATCGCAATGGCGGCCCCTTGCGCGTACGCGACATCGGCCGGGCCGTGTCGGCTGCGGAGGACATGAAACAGGCGGCGTGGGCCAACGGCCAGCGCGGCGTGTTCCTGGTCA
>DASWQB010000546.1:0-1608 GCA_036398335.1 Afipia sp.
GGACCGCTGAAGCGCGTCACGGAAATCATGACCCGGCTTGCCAAGGGCGATCTGGACATCGCCATCGACGGGCGCACGCGCGGCGACGAGATCGGCGACATGGTGCGTTCTGTTGCCGTGTTCCGCGACGCGGCACTCGAAAACATCCGCCTGGAGCACGAGGCGGAGGCAGCCCGCGCGCTTTCGGCCGACGAGCAGGCAAGGCGGGTCGAGGAGCAGGCCCGGATAGAAGCCGAGCAGAACGAGGCCCTTTCCGCCCTCTCGGACGTATTGGGCAAGCTGGCCGACGGCAATCTCGAAATCAGCATGAGCGAAAACCTGCCCGCCGACTATGTGGTGATGGCGCGGACCTACAACCATGCGGTCGAGGCGCTGCGCGCAACGCTTGCCGATGTTCGCGCCGCGACCAGCGAAATCACCGGGGGAACCGGCAATCTCGCCACGTCCGCCGACGATCTGGCGCGGCGCACCGAGCAGCAGGCGTCCGCACTTGAGCAAAGCTCCCGCGCCCTGCGGCACCTGACCGACATCGTGCGCTCGACGGCCGAAAGCGCACGGCAGACCACCGTTTCCGTCGACGAGACCCACAGCTACGCCCGGCATTCCGGAACGGTCGTCGCAAAGGCCGTGGATGCCATGGATGCCATCAACCGCTCCTCGGAGAAGATCAGCACCATCATCGGCGTGATCGACGAGATTGCCTTCCAGACCAACCTCCTGGCGCTGAATGCAGGTGTCGAGGCGGCCCGGGCGGGCGATGCGGGACGCGGATTTGCCGTCGTTGCGCAGGAAGTGCGGGAACTGGCGCAGCGTTGCGCGGGTGCGGCACGCGAAATCAAGGGGCTGATTTCGGAAAGTGCGACGCAGGTGCGCAGCGGCGTCGCCCTCGTGACGGAGACCGGCGAGGCGCTGACCGTGATCAACAATCACATCTCCACGATCCATCAGCTCGTCAGCAACATCGAGGCGTCCGCCGCCGACCAGTACAGGGGGCTGAACGAGGTCAATTCCGCCGTGCATGAAGTGGAACTGATCACCCAGCAGAACGCCGCGATGGTGGAGGAAAATACCGCCGAGATCCACGGCCTGCGCCGACAGGTGGAAACACTCAATGAGAAGATCGAACGCTTCAAGACGGGCGGTTCGAAGACGGTGACCGCCGCCGCCTACCGCTCTGTTCGTCGGAACCACGCCGCCTGATTTAGTCTTACGCATGTCGTTATCGCAAAGCCGCTGCACAGTTTTGCGCGACATGCTGCAGGATTGCGATAAGGGAAAGATGTTCCGGCCGATGGCGACCTGGTGAGGGCATATGGACCATCGGCCGGTTTAAGACGTCAGGTCTGGCTGGCAGCGCTACTCTGGCTTGACCGACGCTCTCATCATAGCCGTATGCGCCGTTTCCCGTGATGTCGGAAATTGATCCGAATGTTTCTTATTTTATTGATTTCATGTCGCATTGTAACTGCGCAAAAAGACGCGGAATAAATCTTGAAAATAATAGTCATGTTTGTTATCGCCGGTTTTGGTGAGGGCTTGATCGCGCCGCAGCTTCTGATTCTCCGCCAGGATGATCGGCCGCGGTGCAAGCCTGGAGAATGAACAAGG
>DASWQB010000547.1:0-16640 GCA_036398335.1 Afipia sp.
CGCCACCAGCACCGCGAGATAGATCAAGATGTCGTTGATGTAGGCGACGATCGTCGGCGCGCGCAGGCCGGAGCTGTAGGTGTAGAGCGCGAGGATGATGAAGGCCGCGATGATCGGCAATTCGCCGGTCAGTCCCATCGCCTTGATGACGGCGCCCATGCCGATCAATTGCAGCGCGATGTAGGGCATGGTTGCGACGATGCCGGTGACCGCCACGACGAGTTCGAGCGCGCGCGAGCCGGAATTGCCGAGCACCACGTCGGCGGCGGTGACGTGCCCGCTGGCGCGCGCGTTCTTCCAGATCAGCGGCATGATGAGAAACACGATCGGATAAACGAGGATGGTGTAGGGCAGGGCGAAGAAGCCATACGCGCCCACCGCGTAGACCAGCGCAGGCACCGCGATCACGGTGTAGGCGGTGTAGAAATCGCCGCCGACCAGGAACCAGGTGACCCAGGTGCCGAACTGGCGCCCGCCAAGACCCCACTCATCGAGATGCGCGCTGGTGTTGCCCCGCTTCCAGCCTGCGGCCAGGAACCCCATGACCGTGACGAGGAGGAAGAAGAAAATGAAAACGCTGGCTGCTGTCCAGTCGATCTGGGTGTCCATGGCTTAAGCTTTCTCGGAAAATATCGGTACGAAGAGGATCGGCGTGCGCGCGGGCATCAGGTTTCGTCGTCGCGCGGCGTGGCGCGGTAGACCAGCCAGATGATCAGCGACGTGATCGGCACCCAGGCGAGCTGGTACCAATAAAAGAACGGAAAACCGAACAACGAGGGTTCTGCGAAATTGTAGAACGGAATCCACAGCAGCCCGATAAAGGGGATGAGCAGAAGAAATTTCATGACGATGCTCCAAGGAATTCGCCGGCTGCGGCGCAGCGACAGGCATGACGACGCGGAGGGTAATTTGACTGTCGCGCAGAATTTGTCCGGACGCGCGCGGTCGGTACTGCCGTAAGTTTACTCAGGGTGGATGTCAAACCCGGAAGAACGATCGTGAATTTATATTTCCTGAGGGCCCTCCGTTTGCAACATTCGCGATGAGATTTACTGAAACAGAGCGCGAATATTACAAGCGCAGCACTAGAAGCTGGAACACGGCACGTCCATGAGAAAAATGGCAGGGCAGCCATACCGCAGCCGCGCGATATTGACTTAAGTCTCACATTCATCATTCAAACTATTGTGATATGCATCTAAATGGTGATGCCACTGGTTTTGACGCCGCGCTTTAGCGCTTGAGCCGGTAGCCGGTCTTGAAGATCCACCAGATCGCCAGCATGCACAGCGCCAGAAAGCCCAGCGTCATGCCGACGCTGACATACACGCTGACGTCTGCGATCTCGGTGAAAGCCCAGCGGAACCCGCTGATCAGATACACCACCGGGTTGAAATAGGTCACGTAACGCCAGAACGGCGGCAGCATGGCGATGGAATAGAAACTGCCGCCGAGAAACGTCAACGGCGTGATGACCAGAAGCGGGATCGCCTGCAATTTCTCGAAACCGTCGGCCCAGATGCCGATGATGAAACCGAACAGGCTGAACGTCACCGCCGTCAGCACCAGGAACAGCAGCATCCAGCCGGGATGGGCGATCCTCAGCGGCATGAACAGGCCGGCGGTGGCGAGAATGATCAGCCCGAGCACGATCGACTTGGTCGCCGCCGCGCCGACATAGCCGACCACGGCTTCGAATGACGATACTGGCGCGGAGAGCAATTCGTAGATCGTGCCAGTGAATTTCGGGAAATAGATGCCGAATGAGGCGTTGGCGATGCTCTGGGTCAGCACCTGCAACATGATGAGGCCCGGCACGATGAACGCGCCATAGCTTACGCCGTGGATTTCGGGAATCTTCGAGCCGATCGCCGAGCCGAACACCACGAAATACAGCGAGGTCGAAATCACCGGCGACACCACGCTTTGCAGCAGGGTGCGGAAGGTGCGTGCCATTTCATATTTATAAATTGCGACGATGGCGTGGAAGTTCATGCGCGTTGTCTCGCTTGCGCATGACCTTGATCGAAAAACCGGTTCCATCCACGGGTCAAGCCCGAGGACATGCTTTTTCGGGTCATGCGCGTTGCACCAGGCTGACGAAAATCTCTTCCAGCGAACTTTGCTTGGTGTTGAGATCGTTGATGGCAAGCCCTGCGCCGCGCAGATCGTTGAGCAGCGTGGTGATGCCGGTGCGCTCGCCCTTGGTGTTGTAGGTATAGGTCAGTTCCTGGCCGTCTTCCGACAGTTCGAGGTCGTAGGCTTTGAGCGAGGGCGGCAATGACGCGATCCTGTCCTGCAAATGCAGGATCATCTGCTTGCGTCCGAGTTTCTGCATCAGCGATGCCTTGTCCTCGACCAGAACGATCTCGCCGTGGTCGATGATGCCGACACGGTCGGCCATCTCCTCGGCTTCCTCGATGTAGTGCGTGGTCAGGATGATCGTGACGCCGGAATCGCGCAGTTCGCGCACCACCTGCCACATCGATTTGCGCAGTTCGACGTCCACGCCAGCGGTCGGCTCGTCGAGAAACAAAATTTGCGGTTCATGCGCCAGCGCCTTGGCGATCATGACGCGGCGTTTCATGCCGCCGGACAGTGTGATGATCTGCGCCTTGCGCTTGTCCCACAGCGACAGTTCTTTGAGAATCTTTTCGATGTGCGCGGGATTGCTCGGCTTGCCGAACAGGCCGCGGCTGAAAGACGCCGTCGCCCATGGCGTTTCCCATGCGTCGGTGTGCAGTTCCTGTGGCACGAGGCCGATCATCCGGCGCGCGGCGCGGTAGTCGGTCACGTTGTCGTGGCCGTCCACCGTGACCGTGCCTTCGCTCGCCATCGCCAGACCGCAGATCACGCTGATGAGCGTGGTCTTGCCCGCGCCGTTGGGGCCCAGCAGCGCGAAGATTTCACCGGCGCGAATATCGAGGTTGATATTCTTCAGCGCGGTGAAGCCGGACTTGTAGGTCTTGGTCAGGTTGGAGACGGAAATGATGGGGGGCATAAAAATCGTCTATCGGGGGACGGGACGGGAGCATGACATAGGCGTCCCGGCGCCGTCGCGCAATGCATAAAGCCTATTCGGCGGCGTGCGCGCGCGCCGGAAGCTCTCCTGACCGCCGGAACAATACCTGCCGCCGTTTTGAACCTCTATATCCGTCATGCCCGGCCTTGTGCCGGGCATCCACGTCTTGAAATACTTGAGCGAATTAAGACGTGGATGGCCGGGACAAGCCCGGCCATGACAAGCTGAGTGACCGCTAAAGACTATCTCAAGCCTTCGTCACAAAACTATCGACCACCTTCTTCTCGCCGGCTTTCTCGAACGCGATGGTGAGCTTGTTGCCGTCCACGCGCGTGACGTGGCCGTAGCCGAATTTCTGGTGGAACACACGCTCGCCGGTCGAGAATTCCGACTCGGTGCCGGTGGATTTGGCGACAAGTTCGCCCTCGATGGTCACGATCCTGCGCTCGCCGCGTCTTGCGCCCGAGGATGAGGATTCGAAGCGCGAGGCGCTTTCCTCGAAGCCGCCGCCGTTCGTGTTGCCACCGCCATGATTGCTATTGCGCGCGCGATTGGCCTGCGCGCGCTGCCAGCCCGGCGTCGAATAACTCGATCCGAATGTTTCCACATTGTCGAAACGCGAGGCGCCGTAGCCGTCACCTCCCAATCCAGAGCCGCCCCAGCCCGAGCCGCCTTTTGACTCGGTGATCTCGACGCTGTCGGCTGGCAGTTCATCGAGGAAGCGTGAGGGGATCGTGGTCGTCCACGAGCCATGAATACGCCGGTTGGTGGCGAAATAGAGCTTCGCGCGCTGCCTTGCGCGCGTGATGCCGACATGGGCGAGGCGGCGTTCTTCCTCCAGCCCCGAGCGGCCCTGCTCGTCGAGGGCACGCTGATGCGGGAACAGGCCTTCCTCCCAGCCGGGCAGGAACACATTATTGAATTCGAGACCCTTCGCGGAGTGCAGCGTCATCAGCGACACCGCGTCCTCGTCCGCGCCGCCCTCGCGATCCATCACCAGCGAAATGTGTTCGAGGAAGCCGCCAAGATTTTCGAACTCCTCCATCGAGCGGACAAGTTCTTTCAGGTTTTCCAGACGTCCCGCCGCATCGGCGGAGCGATCCTTCTGCCACATCTCGGTGTAGCCGCTCTCGTCGAGCACAATCTCGGCAAGCCTTGTATGCGGAATGCTGCCCTGCTGGATTTGCCAGCGCTCGAAATTGCTCATCACCTCGCGCAGGCTGCTGCGCGCCTTGGGTTTCAACTCGTCCGTCTCGATCACCGCGCGCGCCGCCTCGGTCAGCGGAATGCGGCGCTTGCGCGCGATGTCGTGCAGCAACTGCACCGTGGCGTCGCCAAGGCCGCGTTTGGGCACGTTGACGATGCGCTCGAAGGCGAGATCGTCGGCGGGCGAGTTGATGACGCGCAGATAGGCCAGCGCGTCGCGGATTTCGGCGCGCTCATAAAAGCGCGGGCCGCCGATCACGCGATAATTCAGTCCCAATGTGACGAAGCGGTCTTCGAATTCGCGCATCTGGAACGAGGCCCGCACTAGAATGGCGATCTCGTTCAATTTTTGCCCGGCGCGCTGCAACTCCTCGATCTCTTCGCCGATGCCGCGCGCTTCCTCCTCCGAATCCCACGCCCCGGTGACGGTGACTTTCTCGCCCGCGACATCCTCGGTGCGCAGTGTTTTGCCGAGCCGGCTTTCGTTAAACGCGATCAGATGCGAGGCGGCTGCGAGGATGTGGCCGGTGGAGCGGTAGTTGCGCTCAAGGCGAATGACTTTCGCGCCGGGGAAGTCGTGCTCGAAGCGCAGGATGTTGTCGACCTCCGCGCCGCGCCAGCCATAGATCGACTGGTCGTCGTCGCCGACGCAGCAGATGTTTTTCGGCGCGGTGAGGGGGGCGATATTTTCTCGATCGTCATCACCGGGCCGACGCGAAGCATCGTGACCCGGTGATCCATCTTGTGAAGAAGCGATGGATTGCCGGGTTGAAAGGGCGTTCACGCCCGTCTTCGACAGGCTATTGCCCGGCAATGACGGCTTGGAACTCGGCGCCTGCGCCAGCAGACGCAGCCACAAATATTGCGCGACGTTGGTGTCTTGATACTCGTCCACCAGAATGAATTTGAAACGGCTTTGATATTGCCGCAGCACATCCGGATGTTCGCGGAACAGGCGGATGTTCTCCAGCAGCAGATCGCCGAAATCGGCGGCGTTCAAAATCTTCAGCCGTTCCTGATACGCCGCGTAAATCTTGCCGCCCTTGCCGTTGCCGAACACCGCCGCCTCGCCCGACGGCACCTGCGAGGGCGTCAGGCCGCGGTTTTTCCAGCCATCGATCAGCCCGGCCAGCATGCGCGCGGGCCAGCGTTTGTCGTCGATGCCCTCGGCCTGCAAAAGCTGCTTCAGCAGCCTGATCTGGTCGTCGGTGTCGAGCACGGTGAAGTTGGATTTCAGCTGCACCAGTTCGGCGTGATAGCGCAGGATGCGCCCGCCGATGGAGTGGAAGGTGCCGAGCCACGGCATGCCTTCCACCGTCTGGCCGAGCATCTGGCCGAGACGGTGCTTCATCTCGCGCGCCGCCTTGTTGGTGAAGGTCACCGACAGGATTTCCGCCGGGCGCGCGCGGCCCATGCTGAGAATATGCGCGATACGCGAAGTCAGCACCCGCGTCTTGCCCGTGCCCGCGCCGGCCAGCACCAGCACCGGACCGTCGAGCGTCTCCACGGCTTCGCGCTGCTCGGGATTGAGGGCTGCGAGATATTGCGGAGCGGCGGAGGCGCGCGCACGCGCGGCGATCCCGCCAGCGGCGGGCTGGTGGGACGGCACGTCAAGCGGCGGCAGTTTGTTCGGTTCGGTCATGCGATTCGGGTCCGGCCCACGATGGCATCGTTGAGCGCGATCAGCAAAAGTGGAAGCCGGTTTTGCGTCGGATCGCGCTCAAATTATGCTCTGGCGCGCGATACAAATGGCGGGATGGCACAACATATAGGCGTTCCAAAGGCTTTCCGACAGGGCTGCTGCGCGTTCATCCACGGCCCGGCGCGGCGGGATTTGTTCCCTTATCTAGCAAGGATTTTGCGGGTTTCCGCTGCGTTGCGGGCGGGAACTTCCGATCCGGCTCCGGATTTGTTTTGCAAAGGAGGCGCGCTTTGTCTCCGATCAATCCGAGGAGAATGTCATGTTGAGCTGGGTTGTTACCTTTCTGATTATCGCGCTGGTCGCGGGCCTTTTGGGCTTTGGCGGCGTCGCAGGCGCCTCTATCGAAATCGCCAAGATCGTATTTTTCATCGCGATCATCCTTTTTGTGATCTCGGCGCTGGTCGGCCTGATGCGCGGCGGACGAACGAGCCTCTAGAAATGAGATGAGAAATACGTCGCAAGCCGCCCATTCGGTCAACTTGACCGGGTGTGCGGCTTGCGCCACCGTTCGCGTCCATCAATCATGCTGGATGAGCGAACGTGGCAGCTTCCGTTTCCGTCTTGAACCGTCCCGCGCCGACCGCGCTTGCGAGCGCCATCTCCGCGCTGGAGGCCCGCTTCGGCAACAATCTCATCACATCGCAGGCGGTGCGTGACCAGCACGCCCACACCACGACCTGGATCGCGCCGCAGCCGCCGGACGCGGTGGTCATGGCGCAAAGCGCCGCCGACATTCAGGACGCCGTGCGTATCTGTTCGCAATATAAAGTGCCTGTGATCGCGTTCGGCACCGGCTCGTCGCTGGAGGGGCAGGTGAACGCGCCGCTCGGCGGCATTTCCATCGACACACGCGAGATGAACCGCATCATCGCCGTTAACCCGGATGATCTCGACTGCGTGATCGAGCCCGGCGTGACGCGCAAGGCGCTCAACGAGCATCTGCGCGATCAGGGCCTGTTCTTCCCCATTGATCCCGGCGCCGACGCTTCGCTCGGCGGCATGGCGGCGACCCGCGCGTCCGGCACCAATGCCGTGCGTTACGGCACCATGCGCGACAACGTGCTGGCCTTGAGGGTCGTGCGCGCCGACGGTGAGATCATCGCCACCGGCACCCGCGCGCGCAAATCCTCCGCCGGTTACGATCTGACGCATCTGTTCGTCGGCTCGGAAGGTACGCTTGGCATCATCTCGGAGCTCACGATCAAGCTGCGCGGCATTCCGCAATCCATTTCAGCGGGGTCGTGCTCGTTCGCCAGCGTCAAGGGCGCGTGCGATGCCACTATTTTGGCAATCCAGACCGGCATTCCGCTGGCGCGTATCGAATTGCTGAACGTCGCGCAGGTGCGCGCCTGCAACGCCTATTCGAAACTCACGCTGCACGAGACGCCGTTGTTGCTGCTGGAATTCCATGGCACCGAAGCCGATGTCGCCGAACAAGCGCGCATGTTCGCGGAGATCGCAAGCGAATGCGGCGGCGGCGCATTCGAACAGGCGACACGGCCCGAAGACCGCACGAAACTCTGGCAGGCGCGGCACGATGCCTACTGGGCGGCCGCCGCGCTGCGGCCCGGCTCGCGGCCGATGTCGACCGACGTGTGCGTGCCGATCTCGCGCCTCGCCGATTGCGTTCTTGAGACCGAGCAGGATATCGAGCGGCTGGGGCTGATCGCGCCCATTGTGGGTCATGTCGGCGACGGCAATTTCCATTGCCTGATGTTGTGCGATGTCGATGACGCGGACGAGGTCAGGCGTGGCGAGGAGTTCCTGCATCGTCTGGTCGAGCGGGCGCATGCGATGGGCGGCACCTGCACCGGCGAACACGGCATCGGGCAGGGCAAGCAGAAATATCTGAAATCCGAACTGGGGCCGGAAGCACTTGATGCCATGCGCGCGCTGAAAGCGGCGCTCGATCCCCATGGCATCTTCAATCCGGGGAAGATTCTCCCGCCGGTTTGAACGCCAGCGCATCATGCCGCTGTGACTTCGCCACACATATTGACTACAATAGCGAAGGGGTAGCCAAACTCATCCGGGGTTTATAGTGCAGACGACACTGCTGGGATTGGCGATCGCTTTCATTCTCGCGCTGATCGCGGCGCTGATCGGCCCGTTCTTCATCGACTGGAATCAGTACAAGCCGCAGTTCGAGGCGGAGGCCGCGCGGGTGATCGGCGCGCCGGTTCGCGTCGAGGGCGCGCTCGACGCGCGGCTGCTGCCGGCGCCGATCCTGCGGCTGCGTAAACTTGCTATCGGAAAACCGGGCGATGTCAGCCGGGTGAGCGCCGACAAGCTCGACGTCGAATTCAGCCTCGGCTCGCTGCTGCGCGGCGAATGGCGCGCGACTGAACTGTCGCTCGACGGTTTTATGCTCGCCATCGGCCTGGACAAGCAGGGCCGCATCGACTGGCCGGCGTCAAAAGGCAGTTTCAATCTCGGCGCGCTCGCCATCGACCGGCTCAATCTGAGCGGCAAAATCGTGCTGCACGACGATGCAAGCGGCACCCAGCTTGTGCTGGACGACCTTTCGTTCAAGGGCGATGTGCGTGCACTCGCCACCAGCCTGCGCGGCGATGGCGTGGTTACGCTCGCGGGCGCGCGCACGCCGTTTCACGTCTCTACCGGTCAGACGCCGGACAACAAGGGTGTCCGCGCCAGGCTCACGCTCGATCCCGGCGAGCGTCCGCTCGCTGCCGATCTCGACGGCACCCTGATGGTTGCGGATCAAAGCCCGCGTTTCGACGGCGTGATGACGATGGCGCGCGGCACGCAAATCGACTCGCAAACACCGTGGCGCGCTTCATCGAAGGTCAAGGCGACACCGACGTTGGCCTCCTTCGAAAATATCGAATGGGCCTATGGCGCCGATGATGTCGCGCTGAAACTGGGCGGCGCGGGCGATATGCAGTTCGGCGCTGCGCCGAAACTTCAGGTCCGGATGTCCGGACAGCAACTGGATGCGGATCGTCTGCTGGCGAAAGGAGGGCGCACCACGCCGATCGGCCTTCTCGCGAATCTGCGCGATGCCGTTGCCGCGATTCCGGCGGCGCCGCTGCCGGTGCAATTCAATCTGGATGTCGAACAAATTACATTTGGTGGACGGCCGGTGCAAAACTTCTCGGCGGCGCTGCGCGGCGATGCGATGAGCTGGACGCTCGACAGGTTCGAGGCGTCCGCGCCGGGACCGACGCGCATCGTGATCAGCGGCGCCATCAAGCCGGGTGAGGCCGCCCGCTTCGATGGGCCGATCAAGATCGAGTCCAAAGGCGCGCAAGGTTTTCAGGACTGGTTTTTGGGACAGCCGCCGCTCGCCACCCGCTCCGAAACGCCGCTGACGATCACGGCCACAGCGGGCATCGCCAAAGACAAAGCCGATCTCTCGGACTTTAAAATCACCTTGGACGGCAACCGGCTTGAGGGGCACGTGACGCGCTCCGGAGACCAGCTCGAAGCTGTCCTGCAATCGCAATCGTTCGATCTCGGCAATCCCGCAGACGCTCTGGATAAATTTTCCCGGATCAAGGCGGTGTTGCCGCCGCGTGTAAAATTGTCGCTCGATCTCGCGCGCGCCACTCTGAACGGGCAGGGCGCCGGGCCGCTTGCGTTCGATCTCGGCTATCTGGCAAGCGAGCAGACCTCGGGCACCGCGCTCAAGCTTGCCGTCAAACGCGCCGATCTCGCGCCGTGGCTCGGCATGACGCTGCCCGTCAGCGGCTTGAATGCGAACCTCACCGTGACTGGCGATAAATTTTCGCTGGAGGCCATGGATGGCAAAGCTGGCGACACGCAAGTGAAAGGCAGTCTCGCGGTGACGCGCGGCGATGACGCGAACATCGATGGCGATCTTTTGTTTGACACCATCGATCTCGCGCCGCTGACAGTCGCAGCGCTCGGCGGCGCGGGCCGCGCGAACGCCGATCCGCTCGGACGCGGCTGGCTGCAAGGCTGGCGCGGAAAGATCGCGTTTCGCGCCGCGCGCGCCGCCTTGCCGGGCGGGACGATTTTGAACGATCTGGGCGGTGTTCTGCGCCACGATGGCACGTCGCTTTTTGCCGACGATCTCAAGGCAAGTCTCGGCGGCGGCGGGGTGAGCGCGAAGTTGCAGGCGACACGCGGGGCGTCGAGTGCATCGCTCAGCGCGCAGATTCAGGTCACAAATGCCGATGGCGATACGCTGAAATATCGTGCGCTCGCGCTGCCGCAGGGCAAGGCGTCACTGCAAGCAACACTGGCCAGCGAAGGCCGCAGCCTCGCGGCGCTGTCCAATGCGCTGGCGGGCAATGGCGTGCTGACGCTTGATGGCGCGCGCGTCGCCGGCCTTGACGCAGGCGTGTTCGATACTGTTTTGCGCGCAGCGGATATCACCGTGCTGACCGATGCGAGGCTGCGGACCATCGTTGAGCCGCAATTGGCGCAGGGCGTGCTTGCGGTGAAGACGGCGCAAATCCCGTTCGACATTCGCGATGGCCGCTTGAAAGTCAGCGCGACACCGCTGGATGCGGAAAAAGTCCGCGCCATCGTCTCGGGCGGTTACGACATGCCAGCCGATCAGGTGGATATTCGCGCGGCGCTGTCCTCAACGGCGCTGGGCACGCAAACATCGCGGCCGCAGCTGGAGCTTTTCCTGCACGGCACGCCGGATGCGCTCGAGCGCTCCGTGGACGTGTCGGCGCTGTCGTCGTGGCTCGCGCTGCAATCCATCGAACGTGAAACGCGCCGGCTCGATCAGCTTGAAAAAGGATCTCCGCCGCAGACCGCTCCGCCACATGGCGAAGCGGCTCCGCCCGCGGCGCCGCTGCCCGCCGGCGATCCGCGCAAGCGCGGACCAGTTCCCAAGGCCGCGACGGCGCCGACCGCTGCGCCTCTTCTGTCTCCGCCGCGCGTCACGGCGGAAGACCAGCAGCTTGCGCCGTTGCCGCCGCCGATCATCATCCGGCCCGCGCCAGGGGTTCGTCAGAAGAAAGCGTCACCGCCGATGCAGCTGGCACCGCGCGATTTGCCGCCGGTCGGTACGGCATTCTAAGTCTGGAACGACTTTAGGCTTGATCGGACAGGCCTTTGACCGTCATGGTGAGAAGCATTTGCGACGAAGCAATCCAGTTCTTGCTCGTTGCCTTCTGGATTGCTTCGCTCCGCTCGCAATGACGGAGCAATGATCAAACTTATCTCATCTGCTCCAGCTCAGTCCCGCATCGCCGGAACGAGGCTCGGCGATTTTTGCCGCTCGCCGATATACATCGCGCTCGCCGCGCGGGCGCGAAAATGCTCCAGCACGTACAGGCGGATCGCGGAGGAGAGATTGCTGGTCTTGCGCTGTTCGTCGATCGAGGCGATCTGCATCGACAGCGTGATGCCGCGCCGCGCGGCGATGTCCTTGAGGGTGGTCCAGAACGCGTCTTCGAGGCTGACGCTGGTCTTGTGGCCGTCCACCACCACCGACCTTTTGACGACGGCGAATTCCCTGACGACGTCCGGTCCGCCTTCGGTCAACTGCATTGGATCGATCAACATGATGTGCTCCGTACTGGGGCTAACGATGAGACGCGCAGTAGGTCTCACGCGGCGGAACGCCCGCGCGCGGCGGCGTTCACCGTACAGATGTTCGAAAGAGAGATTTTTCTTTGCCGTGCCGCGATAAAGAGTCACGGCGTTCCTGCGATCACTTGAACGTCGAGGGAACAGGGTCATCATACCCTGTTCGCGCTACCGCTGCTATTCGGCAAAAAACCTAGGCGTGAGTCAGGATGATGAGGAAAGTATCCGCACTTTCACGGATGCGCGGGCGCTTGGATCGGTCAGATCGAAGCTGCGCGGGTTCCGCCGTCCTTGGCTGCCGTCGCCGCCGGGCTCGCCGTGGCTGCGCGGGTGCGGAAATAATCCAGCACGAATAGCCGGATGGCAGAGGATAGATTTCCCTGCTGACGGCCGCCGTCGATCTCGCCGACCAGTTCCGACAGGGTCACGCCACGTATCGCGGAAATTTCCTTCATGCCGTTCCAGAACGCTTCCTCGAGGCTGACGCTGGTCTTGTGGCCTGCGACCACGATCGATCGTTTGACGACAGGGGATTTCATGACGGCTTTCCGTCGTCCAGCACATGCTGGTCCAACTTTTGTTCGGCGTGGCGCGCCTGCTGCTGTTCAAGGTTCTTTTGGGCTTTGGTGCGGCCGAAGCGGACCCGGTTTTGCTCCGCTTCACTGGCCGCCTTGGCGCGCTCGGCTTGTTTTCTGAATTTTTTCAGATTGACCAGATCGCCCATCACGGTGATGTCCTGATGAGCAGCGATGAAAACAAGACCGTCATGGAGCGTGTCTTTGATTTGCGCGATTTACGCAGGACTGCGTAGCTCTCATCCGCTGTCGGAAGCTCACCCGAAGCGACTTGGTGCAATTAATGACCTTCAATTTAAAATCATCAATTGCGCTATATCAAAGACGTTACATGCCGCATTGTGGCAGGGGTAGTCCGACGTCCTACGTCTTTAGGCGAGTGTGCGGCATCGTTGCGTCTGTCATGAGTCTGTCATGCGTCCGTTCAGCGACAAGCGCATGGCGCGCAATTGATTAACGTTGCTTGTTATCCGGGCTGAGTCATCCTGGCTGGCTGCACGAGCTTGTCGAACTCCTCGGCCGTGACAAAGCCAAGCCGCAAAGCCTCTTCTTTCAATGTCGTGCCGTTGGCATGCGCGGTCTTCGCAACTTTCGCCGCGTTGTCATAGCCTATTTTCGGTGCAAGCGCGGTCACCAGCATGAGCGAGCGGCGCATCAGCTCATCTATGCGTTTTTCGTCGGCACGGATGCCGAGAACGCAATGTTCGGTGAACGAGCGCGACACGTCGGCCATCAGCCGGATCGATTGTAACATACTGTATGCCAGTACCGGTTTGTATACGTTCAGCTCGAAATGCCCCTGGCTGCCCGCCACCGTGATCGTCGTGTGGTTGCCGAAGATCTGACAGCACACCATCGTCACCGCCTCGCATTGGGTCGGGTTGACCTTGCCGGGCATGATCGACGAGCCGGGCTCGTTCTCAGGCAAAATCAATTCGCCAAGACCCGAGCGGGGGCCGGACCCGAGCAGCCGGATGTCGTTGGCGATCTTGAACAGGCCGGTCGCCGCCGAATTGATCGCGCCGTGCACCGACACGTATGCGTCGTTCGATGCCAGTGCTTCGAACTTGTTCGGCGCGGTGACGAAAGGGATTTTGGTCAGCGCGGCGACATGCTTGGCGAACGACGCGGCGAATTCAGGCTTCGCATTCAGCCCGGTGCCGACGGCGGTGCCGCCCTGCGCCAGCGGGTAGAGTTCGGTCACCGCAATCTTCAGGCGCGCGATCGCGCTTTTGACTTGCGCGGCATACCCGGAGAATTCCTGCCCAAGGGTCAGCGGCGTCGCATCCTGCGTGTGGGTGCGACCGATCTTGACGATATGCGCGAACGCCTTCTCCTTGTCGCTGAGCGCGGCGTGAAGTTCTTCCAGTGCCGGGATCAGGTCGTTGATGATGCGCTCCGCAGCGGCGATATGCATCGCGGTCGGAAAGGAATCGTTCGACGACTGACTCATGTTGACGTGGTCGTTCGGATGCACCGGCTTCTTGCTGCCGCGCGCGCCGCCGAGCTGTTCGTTGGCGCGGTTGGAGATCACCTCGTTCAGATTCATGTTGCTCTGGGTGCCGGAGCCGGTCTGCCACACGACCAGAGGGAAATGATCGTCGAGCTTGCCGTCCACGATCTCGTGCGCGGCGGCGACGATGGCGTCCGCCAGTTTCTTGTCGATCAAGCCGAGTTCGAGGTTGGTCTGCGCGGCGGCCAGCTTGACGATCGCCAGCGCCCGCACGATCGGCAGCGGCATGTGCTCGTCGCCGATCTTGAAATTGTTGCGCGAGCGTTCTGTCTGCGCGCCCCAATAGCGGTCAGCGGCGACCTCGATGGGTCCGAAGGTGTCGGTCTCAAGGCGGGTGGTCTTGCTGTCGGTCATGGAATCCTCGCGAGGGTGTAGCGGCGAGCGGAGGTGCGGCGTGAACGCCGGAAAGGGTTGTGCGATTATGCCGAAGGCAGGCGCGCGACGCCATGCGTCGGCGTCTGGATTATGTCTGAAGTTACTTCTTGCGGAAACGATCGAGACGCACCACCTCGGCGCCCTCGCTCGGCTTGGCCGGCTCGTCGACGGGCGTCTCGGCGGCGGGCGCGGATTCGACTGCCGGCGTCTCGTCCGGGGCGGCGGCATCGGCGGAGCTTTCCGCGGTCTCGAATTGCAATCCGAATTGCACGGACGGATCGAAGAAGCGGCTGATGGCGCTGAACGGCACCACCAGACGCTCGGGGATGCCGCCGAACGACAGGCCAACCTCGAAACGGTCCTCGGTGACGAGCAGGTCCCAGAACTGGTGCTGGAGGATGATCGTCATTTCCTGCGGATATTGCGACAAGAGGCGCGGCGAAATCTTCACGCCCTCGGCGGTCGACAGGAAGGTGATGTAGAAATGATGCTCGCCGGGCAGGCCGTTGGCTGCGGCATCGATGAGCACCTGCCGCAAGACCCCGCGCAAGGCATCGCGGGTGAGGACATCGTAGCGGATCAGGTCGGTTGTCATCGATGAGTTCCGTGAACGTTTGCGCCGGACGGGGCGACCGGCTGAGTCGGACGTAAGGATCGGATCATGCTACCCCGCCGCGCCGCCAAGGTCAGCAGCCTCGTGGTCCGATTCTCACATTCGCATCTGTTCCCGGCGGGCATTCTCGCGAAAATGAGTTGGCCACGGCGGTTCGACCCTCTAAATCGGCGGCATGGCTGTCTTGCCCGATTCCCCGCTTTCTGGCCCGCATCATACCCCTGAACCTCCATCCGCGCCGCCGCCGGAATTGTGGGAGTTGTTCCTGGCGTTCGCCAAAATGTCATTGGCGGGGTTCGGCGGTGTTCTGGTGTGGGCGCGCAGGGCCATCGTCGAGAAGCACCGCTGGATGACGCCCAACGAATTCAACGAAGCCTTCGCGCTGTGCCATTTTCTGCCCGGCGCCAACATCGTCAATCTGTCGGTGGTGTTCGGGAGGCGGTTTCGCGGCATTCCCGGAAGCATCGCGGCGTTTCTCGGCCTGCTCGGGCCGCCGATGCTGATCGTCACCGTGCTGGCGGTGATCTATTCGCGGTATGGAGAAATCCCCGCTTTGCAGCGAACATTGAACGGGGTGTCGTGCGCGGCGGTCGGTTTGTTCGTGGGCGTGATCTGGCGCATGATGGTGCCGCTGTTCAAGCGCCGCGATCCCGTCGAATTGTCGCTGCTGATTGTGGTGTTCGTCGCGGTCGGATTGTTTCGTTATCCGCTGCCATGGGTGCTGGCGGTGTCCGTGCCGCTCAGCATCGCGATCACCTATGTGGCGCGCTCCCGGGCGAAGGGGAGTAACGGCGCGCCATGAACGGCAATCCCGTCAACATCCTTGTCACTCTGGTCGTCACTTTCGGAATGACGTCGCTGCTGGCGATTGGCGGCGCGAACTCGACTATTCCGGAAATGCATCGTCTCGCCGTCGACGTTCATCACTGGATGAGCGACGCGCAATTCGCCGACATGTTCGCGATCTCCCAGCTCTCGCCCGGACCGAACGTGCTGATCGTGACGCTGATCGGTTATCATGTTGCAGGTATCCTCGGGGCTGGCGTCGCAACGCTGGCGATGTGCGGTCCCTCCGGGATATTTGCCTATATCGTCAGCACGATGTTCGATCGCGCCAGCCATTCGCCGTGGCCTTCGCTGTTGCAGGCGGCGCTTGTCCCGCTGTCCATCGGCCTGATGTGCGCGAGCGGTTATGTGCTGATCAATACCACGGAGCATTCGTGGGCCAGCTTCGCGATCACGGTCGCCGCGGCGGCTGCGGCCATCGGCACCCGTCTTAACCCGCTTTGGGCCCTTGCCATCGGCGGATGTCTCGGTTTTGCTGGCATCGTGTAGTGTGGTGGTTCGCAAATCCGCATTCCTTTTGCGGCGCGCTCATTTGCGGATTTGCGAACCAAAACCACACTGGAGTTATATTTTACTAGTGTCCTTCAAATCCGAAGTTCGCTAGAGAGGTTGTGCGGCATGAGCGAACTTCGGATCAGGGACACCAGCGAATATCGCTAAGCATGCCGCGCATCGCGCGGTTGCATGTGCGCGACACTTCAACGAAAGTCGAGCGGACGCAAGATCCGTCGCATGGGGAGACATTCATGAGTGAAGCGCCAAATAGCGCTACGAATCCGTCCGTCAGTACAAGTCGCATCAAGGGACCGCAGGATTTTTACGGTGGCCTCGTCCTGATGGGCGTCGCGCTGTTCGCGCTGTGGGCATCCAGCGATCTTCCCGGTTCGCAGGGATTTGCGTTCGGCGCCGGCACGGCGCCGCGCATGTTCAGCGTGCTGCTGCTGGTGCTCAGCGCCGGCATCATGCTCTCCGGGTTTTTCATCAAGGGCGAGCCGCTGCAACGCTATGGCATTCGCGGGCCATTGTTCGTGACGCTGGCGATCGTGTCATTCTCGCTGACCATCCGCCCGCTCGGCCTCGTCATCTCGGCGATGCTGAGCTTCATCATCGCGGCGATGGGCACGCCGGAAACCAGGTGGAAGGAAACCATCATCGTCGGCATCCTGCTCACCATCGGTTGCAGCCTGCTGTTCCCTTACGCGCTCGGGCTGCCGCTCGAGCTTTACCCGCGCATTTTGCGGTGAGGATGTGATGGA
>DASWQB010000548.1:0-4130 GCA_036398335.1 Afipia sp.
CGCTTCTACGATCATTTCGGCATCGACATCGCCGGCACCGCGCGCGCGCTGATGACCAACGCGCAGGCCGGCGGCGTGCGGCAGGGCGGCTCCTCGATCACCCAGCAGCTTGCCAAGAACCTGTTCCTCAACAACGAGCGAACCATCGAGCGCAAGATCAAAGAGGCTTTCCTCGCGATCTGGCTGGAAACGCGCCTGACCAAGAACGAAATCCTGAAACTGTATCTCGACCGCGCCTATATGGGCGGCGGCACGTTCGGCGTGGACGGCGCGGCGCATTTCTATTTCAACAAATCGGCGCGCGACGTGAACCTGGCGGAAGCCGCGATGCTGTCAGGCCTGTTCAAGGCGCCGACCAAATACGCGCCGCACATCAACCTGCCCGCCGCCCGCGCGCGCGCCAACGTCGTGCTCGACAATCTCGTCGACGCCGGTTTCATGACCGAGGGTCAGGTGTTCGGCGCGCGGCGCAATCCCGCCAGCGTGGTCGATCGCCGCGACGAGGCCGCGCCGAACTATTATCTCGACTACGCCTTCGAGGAGATGAAGAAGCTGGTCGATACGTTCCCGCGCTCCTACACCGAGCGCGTGTTCACGGTGCGCACCGCGATCGACATGAACGTGCAGAAAGCCGCCGAGGAAACCGTCGAGGATCAGTTGCGCCAGTTCGGCCGCGACTATCACGCGACGCAGGCGGCGCTGGTGCTGGCCGATCTGGACGGCGGCGTGCGCGCCATGGTGGGCGGACGCGACTATGGCGCCAGCCAGTTCAACCGCGCCACCGATGCCTATCGCCAGCCGGGATCGTCGTTCAAGCCTTACGTCTACACCACCGCGCTGATGAACGGCTTCACGCCGAATTCCGTCGTGGTCGACGGGCCGGTCTGCATCGGCAACTGGTGCCCGCAAAACTACGGCCGCTCTTATTCCGGCGCGGTGACGCTGACACAGGCGATCACGCGCTCGATCAACGTCGTGCCGGTGAAACTGTCGATCGCGATCGGCGGCAAGGGCGGCCCGAAAGCGGGCCGCGCCAAGATCGTGGAAACCGCGCGCAAGTTCGGCATCAAGGCGCCGCTGCCCGATACGCCGTCGCTGCCGATCGGCGCGGACGAAGTCACCGTGCTCGAACACGCGGTGGCCTACGCGACCTTCCCGAACAAGGGCAAGGCCGTGACGCCGCATGCCGTGCTGGAAGTGCGCACCGGCGCGGGCGATCTGGTCTGGCGCTTCGACCGTGACGGCAAGAAGCCGACGCAGGCGGTCCCCGCCTCCATCGCCAACGACATGGTCGGCATGATGAGTCACGTCGTCGAGGAAGGCACCGCGCGGCGCGCGCAGCTCGACGGCATCCCGGCGGCGGGCAAGACCGGCACGACAAACGCCTTCAGGGATGCATGGTTCGTCGGCTACACCGGCAATTTCACCATGGCGGTGTGGTACGGCAACGACGACTATTCCTCGACCAACCGCATGACCGGCGGTTCGCTGCCGGCCAAGACCTGGCACGACATCATGGTGGTCGCGCATCAGGGCGTCGAGATCAAGGATCTGCCCGGCGTCACACCCGGCAAGCGCGCGCCCGATGCATTCGCCGCCACGAGTTCAACCTCCGTGCGCATCGACAACACCGGACCTCCGCCGGTGCTGACGCGAAAGGGCGTCAACATTCTGGTACGCGTCGAGAAGATGCTGGATGAGGCCGTGAAAAACGCCGGGTCCAATACAAGTGCTGTGGGCAAGACCACGTTCAACGATGCGCCGCCGTCAAAGCCCTCTCCGGCACCGAGCGCACCTTCGCCGGTTGAAGCGATTGCCTCGGCGGCGCCGGACGAGCCTGCGGCGGCAGCCGCCACCGCGACGGCCTCTCCTCCCCAGCGCAAGAAAACGCGCGTGCAATAATGACGCTGCCATGCGGGTAATCGTCGTTTCAATTCTGGCAATGCTGATCGCCACGGCGGTCGGCCTCGGGGCGACATGGACCACCGCGACGCGCGGCGTCAATGTCGGCACGGTCACCATCGGCGCGTGGACGGCGCGGCCGAAAACCGGCACCTCCGGCATCGATCCCTATTCGCGCGCCTCGATCGCACGAAGCGGCGAATTGCCGGTCGGGACCGGCGACGGCATCGCCTTCACCGCGGCGACGGACGACAGCGGCCGCGCCCTTGATGGGCGCTGCGACGTGAAGGTGAGCGGGGTGACGCCTGCGGCCCGTTTCTGGACCCTGACAATCTATGACATGCAGGGCCGGCTCGTCGCCAACACGCTGCAACGCTACGGCTTCACCAGCGAGGAAGTGGTGCGCGAATCCGACGGCAGTTTCGAGGTGCGCATCGCCTCGCGCGCGCGGGCCGGCAACTGGCTGCCGACCGCAGGCGTCGATCGCTATCAGCTGGCGCTGCGGCTGTATGATACGCCCGTCGGGGTCGCGACACGCTCGCAGAAGGACGCGCCGATGCCGGCCATTATCACGGCGGGGTGCCCATGATCCGCTGGCTGTTCGCGATCCTCGGCGGCATTGTCCTTGGCGGTGTCGTGCATCTGGTCAGCGTGCTGGCGCTGCCGCGCATCGCGACGCAGGACGCCTTCGCGCGCCTCGATCCGATTACCAAACTCAACACCGTGACGCCGCTGCCCGCCGCCGAACCCGCGAGCGCGCCGATGCCGTATATGGACCCGGCCTTCGCCGCCGCCGCCTGCAAATACGATTTGTCGGGCGGTCCGATCAAGCTCGCCGTGCCGGTGAGCCAGGCCTACACCTCGGTGTCGTTCTATACGCGCGGCGACGTCGCCTATTACGCGATCAACGACCGCTCCGCCGGACGCAAGGTGATCGAGCTCGACCTGATGACCAAGGATCAGAAAGACGCGCTGCCCGAGGACGAAGATGTGACGGCCGCCGACCGCCTTATCATCGAATCCCCGACCGCGACGGGATTGATCATCATGCGCGCGCTCGCTCCCGAGCCCGGCCTGATGGCGCAGGCCAAAGCCTCGCTCGCGGCCGCCACCTGCAAGGTGCAGACCGATCAGGCGGACGCCGCGCCGCTCGCCACACAGGCGAAGCGGTAACGAAAATGCCCCAAGGCAGACATCCAGATCGAACGCCGATGTCCGCTTCATCCAATCCTGCTTCACCCGGACATATGCCTGACGCGCTGATGGTCTTCGACGGCGTCTGTAATTTCTGTTCGGGCACAGTGCAGATAGTCACGAAAATGGATCGCGACGGCGTCATTCACTTCGCCTCGCTCCAGTCGCCTTACGGCAAGATGCTTTGCGAAGAGAACGGCATCGATCCGTCCGACCCGTCCACCTTTCTGTTTTTCGATCGTGGAAAGCCCGCAGTCAAAACAGACGCGATGGCCGCGATGTTTGCGCGCTTGCCCCCGCCGTGGAAATGGCTGAACCTGTTGCGGATCATTCCGCGCCCGCTTCGCAACGCGGTTTATGACTGGACCGCTCGTCATCGCTACGCGCTGCTCGGCAGGCGAGCGGCCTGCATGGTTCCTTCGGAAAACCTGCGCAGCCGGTTTCACGACTATCCACCGGCAGCGGCACAGGGATGAGGCGCATCCTGCTGATCGGAGCGGCGGGCGCTTTCGGCAGCCGTCTTGCTGTCATGCTTGCGAAATTTGACGGGATCGAGCTTGTGCTTGCCGGACGCAGGCAGGGGCCGCTCGAAAATCTTCAGGCGCGTTTGATGGCGCAGGATTGCCCGGCGAAGATCGCAATAGCTGTCTTTGACAGGCACAGGCCGAATGACCTTGCGGGTCTCGCACCCTGGCTTGTCATCGATGCGGCGGGTCCTTTTCAGGACAGCGGCTATGAACTCGCCCTCGCCGCCATCGATGGCGGCGCTCATTACATCGACCTTGCGGATGGGCGGACATTTGTCGCGGGATTCCCAACCTCTCTCGATCAAAAGGCGCGCGCCCGGGGCGTCCTTGCCGTCACGGGCGCAAGCTCCACGCCTGCGTTGTCGCATGCGGCACTGACACCACTGGTCGCGGGCTGGACGCAAATCGACGAAACAATCGTTGCCATCTCCCCCGGCGCCAGGTCGCCGCGCGGACTTTCGGTGGTGAAATCCATTCTGTCCTACGCCGGCAAACCGGTTCGCATTT
>DASWQB010000549.1:0-10053 GCA_036398335.1 Afipia sp.
ACAGGATGGCGGCGTGGAACGTCCCGCCGAGAATGATATCAATGAGACCAGTCATGATCAGACCGGCATCTTCCCGGTCTTGATCCAATCCCAGAAATCGACACCCGGCGGCTTTTGCAGCTGCTCGGCATTGAAGCTGTCGATCGAGGCCAGAGTCGGGAAATCGAACTTGTTATCGTTGGTCGAAGGACCTTGATAGAATATCTGTTCGGCGATCTTGTCCTTGCGGAAACGCCCCTTGCCGCCGAGGCTTTCGACCTCGAGGCCCGGCATCGCCTGCGCGACCTGATCCGGTGTCGGCCATTTGCCGCCCGCCTTCTGCGCCGCCTCGACGCCTGCTTTATAGGTGGCGAGCGCGAAATAAGCACGCTCCGCCTCCCAGTGCGGCGCTTCCTTGTACTTGTCCATATAGTCGGCGACGAACGCCTTCATCAGCGGCGAGCCCTGGGGATGATTGAAATACAGCGTGTTGTGTCCGAAGATCACGCCTTCCGGCATGAACTCTTTCTTGAGCTGATTGAGCTGCCAGCCCGCCGCCGGCAGCACGACCTTGACACCGTCGAACAATCCGGCCGCCGAACCCTGCTTCATGAACACCGGCAGATCGGCAAACAGCATCGACGAGAAGATCAGGTCCGGCTTCTCGGCTTTCAGTGCGGCAACGTGCGAGGTTAGGTCCATCGTGCCGACTTTTGGCCACTGCTCGGCGACGAATTCGGCTTCGACGCCGAAACGATTGAGAATCTGCTTGAACGCTTCCCAGTTATTGCGGCCATAAGAGTAGTCCGGATTGATGCCGGCGACGCGCTTGAACTTGCCCTTGAAATATTTCACCGTGAGCAGCGAACCCATCACCGCTTCGCACTCATTGTCGGTCGAGCGAAACACGTATTTGGGATTGGGCATCGTCTCCTTGACGCCGTCCTGCGTCGTTCCGTCCCACATCACGAGGAGCGTCTGCTCTTCTTCCGCCACCGGCGCGACGCCGAGGCTGACACCCGTGGAAACAAGGCCGTGGACCGCCTCGACCTTCTCCTGAAGCACCAGGCGGCGGAATCGCTCGATGGTGTCCTTCGGATTGGTCTCCTCCTCGATGACAAGCTCGATCTGCCGCCCAGCGATGCCGCCATTCTTGTTCATGCGCTCCGCGGTCCATTGGGCGGCGCGGATACCGCATTCACCGATCGTGCCGGCAATGCCAGAACGTGGTGCGATAATCCCTATTTTCAGCGGGCCACTCTGGGCCAAAGCCGGAGCGAACAGACGGGGCATTGCCGCTGCGGCAACGCCCGCTCCGGCAAGTTTCGAAAAGGCGCGGCGCGTCAATTTCATCGTGTCTCTCCCATGGATTAACGCGCATCTGCCGTGCGCTGTTGCCATACCATAAATATATCAGATACATTCCAGCAAGCGATTTTTCAGAACTGTTCAAAATTTAACCTGCCAGTTGCCGTTCTAATAGATTGGTGATATGTCAGCGACAAAGGCCGGATCGTAACCCGGCAATTGCTTTGATGCCGCAATGCGTGCGGCAAAAGGTCCAGACAGTCAGGGAGAGACACCATGGAACTCGCATCGAGCCCAATGACGGAGCGCCAGCGCAAATACCGGGCGACGTATCGGGACCGGGTCGCCGGCTGGTATAATGGCTGGCTCCACGTCGCCGTGATCGCCGTCATCGGCGCGACGGCCCTCACCGTCTATATTTCCAACATCGCCAATGTGCGCTGGTGGGAATGGCTGATCGTGCCGGTCACGTTCCTGTTCGCTAATTTTTTCGAATGGTGGATCCACCGCTACGTCATGCACCGCCCTTCGCAGGTGAAGGCATTTCGTGCGATCTACAACCGCCACACGTTGATGCACCATCAGTTCTTCAGCGAAGAGGAAATGCGCTTCGCCGATTCGCATGACTGGCGCGTCACCTTTTTCCCGCCTTACGCGCTGGTGACCTTCACCATGATGTCGATCCCGCCGGCGCTGGTGCTCGGCTGGCTGGTGTCGCCGAATGTCGGCTGGCTTTTGATCTCGACCACGACCTCGATGTACCTGATCTACGAGTTCATGCATTTCTGCTGCCATGTCGACGAGAACTGGTTCGTGCGCAACGCACCGTTCGTCAACACCATCCGCCGTCATCATGCCGCCCATCACAACCAGTCGATCATGATGGAGCGCAACATGAACCTGACCTTCCCGGTGATGGACTGGCTGTTCGGCACCTCCGATCTCGATCGCGGTCTGCTGGGTCATTTGTTCAACGGCTACGACAAGCGCTACATCCGCAAGGATATGCGCAAGACCGCGCGCACGCCGATGCCCAAACTGAACGCCGGGGATACCGCAGCGCATGGCGGCTTCGCGACACCGGCTGAATAAGGCACACACCGGACGACGATCATGAGCGCCATCGAGCCGAACTGGATTTCCCTGCTCTGGTTTGCGCTGCTCGCCGCGATCTGCGGCGTGGCGTTCCTAGTCGTCGCCGGAATGTTTCCGCTGAAATCGCGGCCCGACGTGTCGCAGTCAAAAGCCACCGTGCTGCTTGTGATCGGCAATGCCGTTCTGCTCGCGGCGCTGCTGACCGGCACGGTGCTTTATGGTTACAACGAATTGCGCTGGAGCACGCTGATCGTGGTCAGCGGGCTGATCGTGCTGTTCACCCCCACTTTGATCGAGGAATGGCGCTGGCCGCTCAATAGCGCGCGCGCTGAAATGCTCGTGCTGGTCGCGGTTCAGATTGTTGCGCTCGGGCTGTTGGCCAAGGTCGGCGGCCCAATGCTGGCCATCAATTCATAATGTTCGAAGGAGTTTCCGATGCCGGTTAAAATCAAGATGGGACTATCGGTGCTGGTGCTTCTGGTTGCCGCGATCGCAAGTTATGTCCAGCACCAGCTCGGCCACAATCTCGTTCAATATCTCGTCGCCTTCCTCGGCATCTTCATGGTGTTCGCCATGTGGCTGTTCCCGGAGGTCAAGCGCGAAGAGAGCTCCGGCGGGGTCCAGCGCAAATCCGCCTGACATTATAAGATTGGCGAAAACGCAAGGCGGCCGATTGGCCGCTTTTTCTTTCGTTTGAATATTTCGATGAGACGGATACAAGGCTGATCGAGCGTTCCCCGCGCGTACTCCGTCATCCGGTAAATCTCGTGATCCCCTGGAAACTGATCGATACCGGCCCGATTCCCGGAACAAACGACACGTTGAAGCTGAAACAGCGCGGCGATGAATTCTCGATCATGCTGGGCCAGAACCAGCTGATGAGCAGCCGCCTTCACGGCTCTGAAATCGCACTGGCGACATTGACGCACCGGCGGATCGCGGATCGCAAGAACGCGCACATCCTGATCGGCGGCCTTGGCATGGGCTTCACGCTGAGGGCCGCGCTTGAGGTCTTCGGCCCGGCCGCGAAGGTCGTTGTCGCAGAGCTCGTGCCAGCCGTGATCGCCTGGGCGCGCGGTCCGATGGCCGCCATGTTTGAAAATTCGCTCAGCGATCCGCGCCTGACGATCGATCAGGCGGACGTTGTGGACGTCATCCGCGCCAGGGCATCGGCGTACGATGCCATTCTGCTCGATGTCGACAACGGTCCCGAGGGACTGACGCGCGCGGCGAATGACAGGCTCTATGATCTGGACGGGCTGAAAAACACGTTTCGCGCGCTGCGGCCCGAGGGCATTCTGGCGGTATGGTCATCGCGGCAGGACGACGGCTTCACGCGGCGCTTACGCCGCGCCGGATTTTCGGTCGATGAAATCGCAGTACGGGCGAGCGACACACGCAAAGGCTCGCGCCATCATATCTGGCTCGCCGCCCGCCCGGCCTCCGGACTCAAAAACAAGACCACATAACATCCCGACTCCCCCTCAGGCTGTCTTCACCTGAGCCGCCATGTAGGCGCGCCAGCCGCCGAATTGCGAGATGTCCTGCGCGCCCTTGAGCGCGGCAGGCTCAACCAGAAAACCTTTCACCATTGCGCCGTTCGCGAGTTTGAGCGTTCCGATGGAGAGAGGTGAAGGAATCGCGGCGACGAATTTGCCGAACGCCTCTGCCGACAGCGCCCACGTCTCCACCGCGACGGATACGCCCTCACCTTCCGCAACGCGCAGCAGACCCGGCTTGGGCGGAATTGTGCCGCTGAGCGCATAAAGGCGATAGTCGGGCGCGGTCGCGGCTGCTTCCACAAGGCGAGCGCCGAGCACGCGCAATTCACTATTGAGCGCCATGCCCGACAGATGCGCGCCGACAACGGCAAGCGCGATCTCGCCGTCCTTCGGCAGGACAGGCGATGTGCCGGGCAGCAGCGGTGCAACCTTGAGGGCACCGGCAGCAAGGCCGGTATCGGCGTGAAACGCGCGGCCGATGCTGGCGAGTAGCGCGTCGTCGCCGCCCTTGCCGACCAGCGTGACACCGAAGGGAATTCCGTCGTCGCGCATCGATGCCGGTATGGCAAGCGCGGACAGATCGAGGAAGTTGACGAAATTGGTATAAGTGCCGTTGCGGCTGTTCAGTTCGATCGGGTTTTTCAGAACCTCCTCCACCGTATAGGCGGACGGCGCCGTCGGCAGCAGCATGGCGTCGAACTGGCCGAAAGCATTCTCGCTGACGCGGCGCATGGCTTGCAGCTTGTAGAATGCCGCAAAGGTGTCGGCGGCCGTCATCGGTTCCGCCTTCAATGTGATCTCACGCGTCACCGGATGAACGGCCTGCGGATCCTTCCTCAGAAGTTCGCGGATCACCAGATAGCGCTCGGCCACCCACGGACCGTTATACAAAAGCAGCGCGAGTTCATAAAACGGCTCGATGTCGAATTCGACCGGTAGGGCACCCAGCGCGATCATGCGTTTCAACGCCGCGTCGTAGGCTTCAGCGGCCTTCGTATCTCCGAAAAATTTGAGCTGTCCAGGGCGCGGCACGCCAAGCCGCAGCCCTTGCGGAAATCCGCCCACCGCGCCAAACGACCGGCGGCGCGAATAGGCATCGGTCTCGTCGAAGGCGGTCATCACTTGAGCGACCATCACCGCATCATCGACATTCAGCGAAAAGATCGAGATGCAATCGAGGGTGCGGCAGGCAGGCAATACGCCCGTGGTCGAGAACAGGCCGAGGCTGGGCTTGAGACCGACAATATTGTTGAGCATGGCCGGAACGCGGCCCGAACCCGCCGTGTCGGTGCCGAGCGAGAACGGCACGAGGCCCGCCGCCACCGCGACCGCCGATCCCGAACTCGATCCGCCGGGCACGAGATCGCCGTGGATCGGATTCTTTGGAATGCCATAAGGCGAGCGTACGCCGACAAGCCCGGTGGCGAACTGATCGAGATTGGTCTTGCCGATGACGATGGCGCCTGCTTCTTTCAGCAGCCGCACCGCCGTCGCATCTTTCTCAGGTCTATAGGAAAATGCCGGGCATGCCGCCGTCGTCGGCAAGCCTGCCACGTCGATGTTGTCTTTCACCGCAACGGGCACACCGAACAGCGGCAACTTCGCCGAATCTTTTCTGAAAAGCGCTTCGGCCTCCGCAATCGCATCCGCCTCGTCGCGCAACGTGATGAAAATCGCAGGATCGCCGTGCGCGCGGATGCGCGCGTAGCTGCGCGCCACGGTGTCGCGCGGAGACATCTCGCCGGAACGGTGCACGGCGACAATGTCAGCGATGGTCTCGATCATATTATCTCCTTTTAGACATCGCCAATTGCGATGACGTCTTCCGGCATTCATGTCTACACCGGATTTGATCCGTTTCGTCATCGGTCGACGGCGCAGATCGATCAAGGTGCGAACGGCGTGCCACGATAACATCATCGAAGCCAAGCATGAGACAGAGGCGGTCACAGCGCAGCAAGCGCCGTGGTTTTTCGCGAGTCTGCCGCCGGATACGCATTGACGTCCCGGCGCAAGCATCGTGCCCAACGAATAAGCACGAATGCGCGATATTGCAGCGAACCGCGTTATTCGCGTTCGTTACAGCACCCAAAGCTCCCTTCAAAATCGCAGCCATCGCGTCCATGACTTCCGCGACAGCAGCAACATCGAAGCCGGCATGTTTATCATGCGTCTGCATCGAAAAATTCAGAGCCTGTTCCGCGCGATAGCAACGGGCTTTCCGGCGCGCGCCAGGGGCAACCGCGATGTTTCAGAATTGCGCTGTTACGCAAAGTGTCGGCACGATTGTTGCAGCGTCCTTGTACAAACAACTGGAGCATTTGCCATGGGTACCATTCGCCGCCGAGAATTCATTGCAGGACTTGGTGCCGGGCTTGGGGCGGGTCTGCTCGGTGCACCGTCCATTCTGCGCGCCGACGAACCCATCGTCATCCGCGCCGGCGCGCTCAAGCTGATTCATTCGATCGCGCCGTATTTCTACCCGCAATTCACCCCGGCCGGTTACAAGGTCGAGGTCATTCCGTTCGAAACACCGACCGAGTGCAAGAACGCCGTCGTCACCAAGTCCGTCGACTTCGGGGCGTTCGGCATCGCCGCCGGCACGCTCGGCGCGGCGGCAGGCGAGCCAATCGTGATCATTGCTTCCTGCTGCAATCGCGGCATGGCGATCATCGGCAAAAAAGAAGAGAACCTGAAAACCCTTCAGGACCTCAAAGGCAAGCGTGTCGCGGTTTTCCCCGGCACGACGCAGGAAGTCTTCTTCCTCGAACGGCTGCGCATGGAAGGCATGTCGATCAAGGACGTCGAGCCGGTACGCGTCTCGTTCAGCGAAATGCACATCGCGCTCGCGCGCGGTGACATCGATGCCTATGTCGGCGCCGAGCCCGGACCCGGCGTATCGCTCTCCAGCGGCATCGGCTCGCTGATCGAATATCCCTATTCGACGGCAATGGGCTCGCTAAACATGGTGTCCGGTACGCATCGCGATCTCATTACCGAGAAGCCCGAGCTTGTGAAAGTGATGGTCGGCATCCATCAGCGCGCCACTGACTACGCAACCGCGAACAAGGATGCGACGGTCGCGATGGCCGTCAGCAAACTCGGGCAAAAGAAGGAGGCCATCGAGGCTTCGCTTCCCAACGTCGAACTGACTTGGAAGATGGGTCCCGACCAGATCGAGCGCGCGAAAATCTATGCCGACCACATGCTGGAACTGAAGCAGATCAAGCGCCTTCCCGATTTCGCGACCTTCATCGACACCAGCTTCGTCGACCAGGTGAAACCGACCTGACATGACAGCCGTGACGACCGATAGCGGAGAGAGCGTTTCCGCGACCAATGCTCCACGCTGGACGCTCTGGCCGCGTTTGCGGCCGGTCTTGCTGGCGGTATGCTTTCCCATCGCGATGCTGGCGTTCTGGCATTTCGCAACGGTCGGGCGGCCGAACAGTTTGATCCCGCCGCCCTACGATGTCTGGCTGGAAATGCGTGACCTCGCCTTCGGCGGCATCAACGACGACGCCTATAGCGGCACTCTGAAAACCCATCTGCTGGCGTCGATGAGCCGCGTCTATGGCGGCTTCGCGCTCGCGCTGCTGGTTGCGTTGCCTCTCGGCATGCTGATCGGACGCGTGCCGCTGGTCCGCCAGACGCTCGATCCGACGTTGCAAATCCTGCGTCCTGTGCCGGTGACCGCGTGGCTGCCGCTGGCGATGATCATTTTCGGCCTCGGTCCGCGCTCCGCATTCTTTCTGGTGTTTCTCGGCGCGTTCTATCCGATCCTCGTGAACACGATCTTCGGTGTGCGTTCGGTCGAGCCGCGCCTGTTCGAGGCCGCCTCAATGCTGGGATGCACGGGGTCGGCGCAATTCTTCCGCGTCGTGCTGCCGGCGTCCCTGCCATCGATCTTCACCGGCATGCGGCTCGGCCTCGGCTTCGCCTGGGTCGTGATCGTGGTCGGCGAGATGACCGGCGTGCAGACCGGATTGGGCGCGATCATCATGGAGGCCCGGCAATTGTCGCGCACCGAAATCGTGATCTGCGGCATGATCGTGATCGGCGTGGTCGGCTTCCTGTCGGATCAGTTCGTCATGCTGGTTGGGCGGCGATTGTTGAAATGGAGTCCGTCTCATGGGTGACGCCACCGTTCCTATTCTTCAGATGAAGAATGTCGGCAAGACCTATTCCCAAAATGGCCGCGCCATCGAAGCGCTGCGCGGCGCCAACCTCACCGTGCGCAAGGGCGAATTCATCTGCCTGATCGGCGCATCGGGCTGCGGCAAGTCCACGCTGCTGCGCATGGCAGCGGGCTTCGAGACCGCTACCCAAGGCGAAGCGTTGATGTGGGGCATGCCGATCCAGGGACCGGGTCCGAGCCGCGGCATGGTGTTTCAGGATTACGGCCTGTTTCCGTGGCTCAGTGTGCGGGAAAATATCGGTTTCGGTCCGAAGGCGCGCGGGCGCCCCACATCCGAAATTCGCGAGACCACCGAGAAGTTCATCGAACTCGTCGGCCTGCAACGCTTCGCCGACGTCTATCCACATCAGCTTTCGGGCGGCATGAAGCAGCGCGTCGCCATCGCCCGCGTGCTGGCGAACGATGCCGATATGGTGCTGATGGACGAGCCGTTCGGCGCGCTGGACGCGATGACACGCGAACGCCTTCAGGACGAACTGGTGCAGATCTGGTCGCAGACCGGATTGACAGTGCTGTTCGTCACCCACGCCATCGAAGAAGCGATTTTCCTGGCGGATCGCGTGGTTGTGATGTCACCCGGCCCCGGCCGCATCGACAGCGAGTATATTATCGACCTGCCCCGCCCGCGCGATGTGGTCAGCCCCGAATTCAACGAATGGCGCCGAATATTGTCCTCGCAACTCCACAGCGACCACGGCCGCAAGGCGGCCTGAGGATTGGCTTGTTTTTTGGGTATGATTTTGTCCGAAAACCGGATTCCACTTTCGGGGATCATGCCCTAAATATTCGCCCCGGTGTCGCGGCTGGGCACGATCACCGAGTTCGGGAACAGGCGGCGGATCAGCATGTAGAAGATCGGCGTGAAGATCAGGCCGAACATCGTTACGCCGATCATGCCGAAGAACACCGCGACACCGACCGCCTGACGCATCTCCGAACCGGACCCCTTCGAGATCACCAGCGGCAGCACGCCAAGAATGAAGGCGAACGACGTCATCAGGATCGGCCGGATACGCAAGCGGCATGCCTCAATGACCGCATCCAGCGAATTTTTGCCTTCGTGCTCGATATCACGGGCAAACTCCACGATCAGGATCGCATTCTTGGCCGCCAGACCGACCAGCACCACGAACCCGATCTGGGTCAGGATATTGATGTCCTGCCCCATGATCCGCACGCCTATGGTGGCGGCAAGCAGGCACATCGGAACAATCAGAATCACCGCAAGCGGCAGCGACCAGCTTCCGTATTGCGCGGCCAGCACCAGAAACACGAACAGCACGCAAATCGGAAACACATAAAGCCCCGCGCTACCGCCTGTCACCTGCTGATATGACAGGTCGGTCCAGTCGTAGGAGAATCCGCTCGGCAAGATGTCAACCGCGAGTTTGCGCATGATGTCGATAGCCGTCGCCGAACTGGTGCCGGGCAGCGTGTCGCCCTGCAATTCGGCCGTCGGATAGAGATTGTAGCGCGCCACGCGATCGGGCCCCGCAACATCGCGGAAGTCGACCACACTGCCCAGCAGGACCATATCCCCGGCGTTGTTGCGTGTCTTCAAGCGCGCAAGATCGGAGGTTTCCTTGCGGAACGGCAGATCGGCTTGCGCGGTGACGTGATAGGTACGGCCCAGGATATTGAAGTCGTTGACGTAGATCGAACCGAAATAGGTCTCGATCGCCTCCGTCACGTTCTGGATCGGTACGCCAAGCATCTGCGCCTTTTGCCGATCGATATCGACGAAGACCTGCGGGGTGTTGGCGCTGAACGGCGAGAAAACCGCTGTCAATCCGGGCGCCTTGCCCGCGGCTGCAACCAGTTCGGCTGTGGCCGCCGCAAGCAAGCCCGGGCCGCGGCCCTGCCGATCAAGAATTCGCATGGCGAAGCCGCCGCCGGTACCGATGCCGGGCACCGCAGGAGGCGGCACGACGACCACGAATGCTCCTTCGATCACGGTCAGACGCTTGCGCA
>DASWQB010000550.1:0-10702 GCA_036398335.1 Afipia sp.
ATGTCCTCCCACCACGCCGCCATCGTGTTTCAGGCCGCGCGGCAGAACAGTGAGCATGGGCTCTGTGGATTCGGGCCAGTCCATGGTGCGGCCGACCAGAACGGCAGGACCGCCGCCGTTCCACATCACGCGCGTGCACGCATCGACGGGACCGATCTGAAAACTCAATGCAAGAACAACAAAGCACTGAGCTGTCTTATGAATACGACCGAATCTCATGTGTGAAATCCCAAAAAAGCGCAAGCTGATTATCTGGGATTATCCAATGCGTGTCAGAAAATTCAACGGACAATCCAGCGCATGCGTTATCTGTTTTAATCCGAAAATTTGAAACAGATATGTCAGCAACGCCGGCGCATTGTCCGGTCATCCGCCCTTCACAGCGGACGGACGAGCTGTTCCTCGGGCACCACGCGCTCGATATTGCCGGCCTGGCTGCGGATGCGATAGCGGATTTGTCCGTCGGCTTCGACCGGCAAGCGCGCGATCACGGTATAAATCTCTGTCCGCGCTTCTTCGACTCGTCCCTGCGGGCCCTGCCGCCGATGCCGGACGGTCTCGTCCTTCGAAAATATATGCGCCATCCGACTCTCCGATTTTGTGCACTATACCACAGCGCACCGCTATGCAGCAAAAAGCCCCACCATTTCTGATGAGGCTTCGAATGGTCGTCTCAGTACATCCGTGAGATCAACCCTTATTCATGAGCCTGTGGGAGGCCGTCCCGGTACATCCGCGGAACGGCATCCAAACTGTCTCAGATCAGCGAAAGATTTTCCGCGCTGGTTTTGCCGCGCATCGGGTCCTTCTTCGCTTCGAAGGACACCTGCTGGCCTTCAGCCAGACCGGTGAGACCGGCGCGCTCGACTGCGCTGATGTGAACGAACACATCGGTGCCGCCATCGTTCGGTGCAATGAAGCCAAAACCCTTTTGGCCGTTGAACCATTTAACTGTACCTGTAGCCATAACACTCTCCTTAAAACGCGCACATGCGCTTATCCGCGCGACGTCGCGCAAAACATCCAACGTTCAGCGATGTTTTTGGATAAGGAGCCAGCTCGAATAAAGAACTGGAGGCGCTTAACAAAAGCAATGCCACAATCGAATGTGGCTGCTTTAACATGTGACCGGGGGAAAGCAAGCTTTCAATTGTGTTCAAGGAAAGGCTGCGGGCGGCCTGGCAATGAGCCGTCGCGGGCGTGCAATAACAATAGCTATTGCGCAGATAAAGGCGCACGGTCAGTTCATGCTCGCTTTCCACGTCGTACAACGCTCGTGAATACACGCACGCGCCGCGAGAAGGTGACGTTCAAACATCCCGCGCAAATCAGGGGTGTCGGGCGCTTGCTTCCTGCCGGAACATACGACGTCGTGACCGACGAGGAGATGATCGAAGGTCTCTCCTTCCCCTGCTATCGCCGCGTCGCCACCATGATCATGGTGCCTGGAATAGCGCCCCATCAATTGACGACCGAGATGATCTCGATCGGATCGGTCGATCTGGCGGACGCGCAGCGCATCGACGCAACCTCGCCGGACATCGCGTCATGAGTGACAAGCCGGTCGAACTCGACGCCCATCGCGGCATGGCGGCCCAGAAGGCGACCGGAATACGGCGCCTGCTTGCCGATGTCGAAGCCAACGCACAAGCCTTGCGCGAGCGGCAATCGCTGATCGAAACCCAATTGCTCGACATTCCCGCAAGCGCATGGCCGGAGGCGGCCGATAAGGCGCGTTACATTTTGAACCTCTACAGCGCGACGCTGGGCCCGGACGACACGCGGCACCGCGCGCTGATTGCCGCCGTATTGGCGGACTTCGCCCGGCTCGGCGGCGATTCCTGACGACACGGCTTTACTCCAAGGCTTTTACTCGACGTCGATTGTTTTCCGCGAACGATTGATCCGGCAACCTCATTGCGTTCGGCGGAAACGGGAGCACCATCCATGATCGAAATCTCAATGCAGAATCTGTCGGCGCGTCACGTCAAGGCGGACGAGTCAAAATGGCTCGGCGTGGTCTCGGGCTGGTACGCGACAAAGGTCAGCGGCACGTTCGTCGGCGGTCCTTTCGACACTCAGGACGAGTGCCAGAAGAAGATCACCGAACTCAATCCGCCACCCGTCGTTATGAAACGGAAGGTCGTCTGAAAAGGAGGGTTCGATGAACCTCTTGCCGCCCCTCGCACCGTTGCGAGATGTTGAAAGCGAAAACGACCAGCTTCGGCAACTGCTGATCCAGGCAGGTGTCGAAGCCCACGCGCATGACGTGGCGTCGAAGCTGCAAACCGTGCTGATCGGCGAGCTTCATCACCGGGTGAAGAACATGCTGGCGATCGCTTCGGCGATCGCCTCGCAAAGCCTGCGCGAAGCGCCGAACATGGAGACCGCCGCGAAGACCATCGCCAGCCGTCTCAGCGCGCTCGGCCTCTCGCACGATCTTCTGATCCGCGAAAGCTGGACCGGCGCGGGGTGCCGCACGCTGATCGAAAATGCCATTCTCGCCTTCCAGACCGAAGGCCTGAAACAATTCACCATCACCGGCGACAATATCGCGATTTCGTCCGGCCCCGCCTTGGCGCTGTCGATGGTGATTCATGAACTGAGCACCAACGCGCTGAAATACGGCGCGCTTTCGGTGCCGAAGGGACGCATATCGATCGCATGGACGATCGATGAAAATGCGGGGCGTTTCAAGCTGGAATGGCGCGAAAGCGGCGGGCCCGTTGTCGTCGAACCGTCGACCAAGAATTTCGGAAGCCGGTTCATCGAACAGGCATTGCCGGGCCAGCTTCAGGGCGAAGCGCGATTGATCTTCGAGCCCACCGGCCTCGTGTGCGACGTCAACATTCCGATCAGCTCATTGCAGGAACCGGCAATCGCGCTGACGTGAGCTGCGCTACACCACCGCGTTGCTCGGCGTCGGGTGATCCATGGTCTGCTGGCCGAACAGGCTGCCGACAAGCTCCACCACCGTGCGCGCCGTGAGGCCCCTGTTGTCGAGAAACGGATTGAGCTCGACCAGATCGAGCGAGCGCACCAATCCGCAATCGTGCAGCAGCTCCATCACCAGATGCGCCTCGCGATAGGTCGCCCCGCCCGGCACGGTGGTGCCGACGCCGGGCGTCGCGACGGGATCGAGAAAATCCACGTCGAGGCTGACATGCAGGACGCCGTTCCTCGCCTTCACCCGCTCGATCGCCTCGCGGATCAGGACCGCGACACCGAACTCGTCGATCCGCCGCATGTCGGCGATCCACACATCGCGCTGCGCCAGCAGTTCGCGCTCCAGCCTGTCGACCGAGCGCAGGCCAAACAGACCAAGCTGACGCGGCGCGATGGACGCACGCGGCTCGCCGGCAAGCAGAGCGTCCAGTCCCGGCTCACCGCACAGAAACGCGCCGGACATGCCATGCATGTTGCCGGTGACGGTTGTCATCGGCGTGTTGTAATCGGCATGCGCGTCGAGCCAGAGCACGAACAGCTCGCGCCCCTGTTCATGCCAGTGCCGTGCGACGCCATTCACGGAACCCATCGACAGCGAATGATCGCCGCCGAGAAAAACGGGGATCGTGCCCGCGCGCGCCATGGCATAGGCCCGCCTGCTGGTCTCGATGATCCACGCCTGGATTTCGCGATAGTGCTTGGCGTTCGGCGGCGGCACATCGTCGCGGAACACCAGATCGCGCAGAAGAAGATCGCCGTGATCCTCGACCTTGAATCCGATGCCCTCCAATAGCGGCGCCAATCCCGCCGTGCGCAGCGCGGCCGGGCCCATCAGTGCGCCTTTTTGCGATGCGCCGACCTCGATGGGAACACCAAGCAGGGACACCGTATTGGGAAAAGCAGTCGGCAAAGCGGTCATGGATACCTCGGCGTTCGCGGGAACATGCCGTCCCGCATGCGGTTATGAGCGCAAGGCCGGGCCGAACCCGGCTTTGTGTCGATATACACGCAATTCACCAGAGAGGATTTCCCCCATGAAAAAATTTCTCGTCATTCTGGCCGCCACGACCATGTTGTCGGGCGCGGCTTACGCCCAGTCCGTGGGCGAAAAGACCGGCGTCAATTCGGTGCTCGGCGTCGCGCCGACGACGCAGGACTTCGTCAAGGAAGCCGTCACCAGCGACATGCTGGAAATTCAGGCCGCCAAGATCGCCGAGCAGAAGGGCAATGCGGATGAAAAGAAGTTCGCCGCGCAGATGATCACCGATCACACCAGGACATCCGCCGAACTGAAGGACCTCGTCGCGCGCGGCGAAGTAAAGGCTGAACTTCCGACCGCGCTCGACTCGTCGGCGCAAAGCAAGCTCGACAAGCTGAACGCCGCGAAGCCGGAAGATTTCGCCGCGACCTACGATCCGATGCAGGTGAGCGCGCACAAGGATGCGGTCTCGCTGTTCGAGCGTTACGCCAAGGGCGGCGAGAACGCGAAGCTGAAGGATTGGGCCGGCAAGACCCTCCCCGGCTTGCAGCATCATCTCGATATGGCGCAGCAGATGAACGACAACCGCCGCAACGCGACGGTGGGAAGCTCGGCCGACAGGCCGCGCTCCGACAACCCGACCACCGCGCCCGCCGGATCAACGGCGCGCTAAATCTTCCAGAGTTGAGCCCGAAAGAAAAAGCCCCGGAGCGATTCGGGGCTTTTTATTTTTTGCTCTGAAGAGATCATCGAGAATAAAACCAACTCGGGCAACGATTAGAATTTTTATAATTCCAAAAAAATATCCGCAGAGTCGATTAGAGAAATTGTAGACACCAAAACTATCCGGACGTTTGCCGTTGCTGATATGCGGAGCCTCTAAACAGCGAGGGGCTCCGTGTATTCCATGACAACGACTTATAATATTTCTAAAAGACGTCAATTCTTCTTGCGCGCTGCGGTCAGTTGCATCGCGCTCCAAGTCTCCCCGCTACAAGTCTCCCCGCTACATGCGCAGACTGCTTCCGACGCCGGCAAGCCGCAAAACTCGACAACCCTGCCCGCTGTCACGGTGGAAGCGCCCAAGGAGCGACAGGCCCGCGCGAAGCCAGCCCCAACACGATCCGCGACGTCTTCACGGGCCACGCGAAGCGCGCAGCGACAGGCGAATCCGGCATCAACGCCCGCGCCATCGCGGGCAAATTCCGTCAACAACGCGATCAACGCAACTCAAGGCTATGTCGCGAGCCGCACCTTTGCCGGAACGAAAACAGACACGCCGATCACAGAGGTGCCGCAGTCGATCGACGTCATCACACCGGACCAGCTGCGCGATCAGGCGCCGCGCACCGTCGGCGAGGCGGTGCGCTACACGGCCGGCGTGGTGAGCAATCCTTATGGGGACTACCGTTACGACTGGATCTCCATGCGCGGCTTCAGCGGCACGGCAAACTTTGCCAACGGCCTGCGCCAGCCGGGCAACAATTTCCTCAACTTTCGCACCGAACCCTATGGTCTCGAGCGCATAGACGTCATCAAGGGGCCGGTTTCCGTTCTCTATGGCCAGGTCGATCCTGCCGGCCTGATCGATCGGATTAGCAAGCGGCCGACCGATAAGCCGATCAATGAAGTGGAGCTGACGGCGGGATCCTATGACCGCTATCAAGGCGCTTTCGATCTCGGCGGGGCGCTCGACAAGGATGGCAAGCTCCTCTATCGCCTCACCGGTGTGGTCCGCGACAGCAATACCGAGGTTTATGGCACGCCTGACGACCGAAAATTCATCGCGCCGTCTTTCACGTATCGGCCCGACATCGACACCACATTCACGTTCTTGTCGAGCTACACGGACGATAAAAGCGGCCCGTTCAAAAGTTACGGCTATTCGATCGGTGGCGCCAGCGTCCAGCAGACACTGAATACGATCGGCTCGTTAACCGGACGACCAAACCTGTGGGACACTTACAAGAACACCCAGTTCGGCGTTCCAGGATTCGATAGATGGGAGCAGACGCAGTACTCGGTCGGTTATCAGTTTGAACATCACGTTGATGATGTCTGGACCATCCGCCAGAACCTGCGCTACGCCAACGCAGATGTTACCTACAATTATATCAACACGACGGGTTACGACGCGTCCGGACTCTTTGCCGGGCGTTTCGACGTCATTCGCTCGGCTTCATCGTACCATGAAACCCTTGGCACTTTCGCCGTGGACAATCAGGCGCAGGCCAAATTCAACACTGGCTGGCTGAGCCACACCTTGCTGCTCGGCGTTGATTATCAAAACAACACCTGGTCCCAAACCCAGAAAGGCGGCGTGGTCAACGGCGTCAACATGGGGCCGACCTCTCCGATCAATCTGTTCGCACCCACGACCGGCGGCGTCATTTACGCACTGCCCGTGACGGTCCAGCAAAAACAGGACTCATCTCAGATCGGCGCCTATGCGCAGGATCAGATCAGATTGGACAGATGGCTTCTCACCGTCGGCGTGCGGCAGGACAGCGCGGATCAGGATACATCCAACTATCTGAACACCGCTTTGAACTCGGGGCACGGCGACCATGCCACCACCGGCCGCGCGGGCCTGACCTATCTCGCGGACAACGGCCTTGCGCCTTATGTGAGCTGGGCTACGTCGTTCGTGCCACAGATCGGCGCGGATCGCATGAACCAGCCGTTCCAGCCGACCACCGGCGAAATGTACGAAACCGGCGTCAAATACCAGCCTAACGCGAATACGCTTCTCACCTTCGCAGCGTTCGATATCACCCAGCGTAACGTCCTGACGCCCGATCCGGTGGACCCACAGAATTTCAATGTCCAGACCGGAGCCATCCGCTCGCGCGGAATCGAGCTGCAAGGCCGCACCGATCTCGGCAGCGGCTGGAAACTGCTCAGCTCATTCACCTATCAGGATGTGCGTGTGACTGCCGATAACGCGGGCAATACCGGCAAAACGCCGATCCTGACTCCGGCCTATATGGCCAATGGCTGGGTCGATTACACCATTCCGACTGGTGTCTTGAGCGGTCTCGGCGCCGGCTTCGGCGTTCGCTATCTGGGCAAGACGTTTGGAGACGCCGTGAATGTCGTCGTCAACGATCCGCTAACGCTGTATGACGCCGCCATTCACTACGAGCGGGGCAATTGGCGATATTCGGTCAACGCAACCAACCTGTTCGACAAACATTTTGTGACGTGCAGCGGCAGTGCGGCGTTAGGCGTATGTTATCAGGGAGGACGTCAGCAGGTGATCGGCAAGGTTTCGTATCGATGGTAAAGTTCGGGGCATCCTTCAAGCTGGAGTCGTGTGCGCACGACTCCAGCGCAGACTGACTGCGACCCCACGATGCGCGCTTCGCTAGGCAAATGGATCTGGGTTCATAAATGGAGCAGCCTTGTCTGCACCGTGTTTCTTCTGGTCCTTTGTCTCACGGGCCTGCCGCTGATCTTCAAGGAAGAGATCAACGATCTGCTCGACACTGACCCGCCCTACGAGTCGATGCCGGCAGAGACGCAGCCCGCCAGTCTCGACACGTTGATGGGCATCTCCCAGCAGCTCTATCCCGGCCAGATCGTCACTTCGATCTTCATCGACGATGACGAGCCGCAGACCATCGTGACCATGGCGCCGTCATGGCAGGCGGTGAACGAAAATCCCAGGAGCGCCCACTGGATCAAGTTCGATTCCCGCACCGCGAAGGTGCTCAAGCGCTCGGAACTGAGCGCCGCCGGCGGCTACACCTTCATGGGCGTGATGCTGATCCTGCACCGGGAGATGTTCGCGGGTCTTGCGGGCGAATTGTTTCTTGCGGTGATGGGTCTGTTGTTCGTCGTCGCCATCGTGTCGGGCATCGTTATCTACGCGCCGTTCATGCGCAAGCTGGATTTCGGCGAGGTACGCCGCAGCCGCTCACGGCGCACGAAATGGCTTGACCTGCATAATCTGCTCGGCGCGGCGACGGCGATGTGGGTCTTCGTTGTCGGCCTGACCGGCGTCATCAACGAACTGTCCACGCCGATGATCGGGCTGTGGCTGATGACCGACGTCAAGGTCATGCTGGCGCCGATGAAGGGCAAGCCTGCCCCGTCGCCGCATGATTTGAGTTCGCCGCAGGCCGCACTCGACACCGCGAAGCAGGCGCTGCCGGGCATGATCCCGACCTTTATGATCTTCCCCGGCGCGCAGCGCGGCTCGCCATGGCATTATGCCGTCCAGGCCAAGGGCAACGAGCCCTTGAGTTCGCGCCTTGTCAGCATCGCGGCGGTCGACGGCAAGGACGGCACGCTGTTCGGCGTGGTGCAGATGCCGTGGTATCTGCGCGTGCTCGAATTGTCCCGCCCGCTGCATTTCGGCGACTATGGCGGCATGCCGCTGAAAATCCTGTGGGCGCTGCTCGACATCGTCACCATCGTCATTCTGGCAAGCGGCCTGTACCTGTGGCTGGCGAAACGTTCGTCGGCGAAAGCGGTTGCGAAAAAACTGGCCGCGAACGATGCCGCCACATTGCCCGTCATGCGAACAGACGCAGCCGAATGAGCAAGTCAAATACCCGCCGTTCGTCCGGCCAGATCTGGCGCTGGCCCGCCCTGCTCGCGATCCTGACCGTGTTCGGATTGATCTCAGCCCTGCTCGGGCAAGGCGGCCTCTGGTGGGCGCTGTCGTGGATCGCGCTGGCGATCCCGCTCGCTGTGATTGCGGCGTGTGTTTATCGGCGCAAAAAACCATAGGCCTGCGCGCGAAGAGCGTCCGCGCGGTCATTTTCAACGTCTAATGCAGAACCGGAGCTATCCGGAGGTTTTGATTGTCCCGACCGGCGCGCCGCGCGCCTCGGCAAAACAAGAATTCCCCGCCAATGCCCCGTGCCGGACGCTTTTCCGCACAGGATTGTAATGCACCTGCCGCATAACCGGACTAGCCTCGCCGCGATAATAACCACAACAGGAGGATGTCATGGGAGAGTGCAGCCTTTGCGGAGTGACCGCGCAAAGCCCTTGCGGCGTTATTTGCTTGTCGGACTGTTCTGTTTGCTGGGTGACGGTGGTGGAGGCGACGTTCGCCGCCGACGACAACAAAAGTGTGGGCGGGATTGCCAGGGTGGCCCGAACCGAAGGCGAAGTCGTGCTCGACGACAAGACGCAATTGCGGCTTTGCAGCAACGGCGCAAGCACCGCCCAGCTGTCCGCTCTGGTCAATCACATCTATCCCGGCAGAGCCAGCGCAACCGGGAATGAGCGCATCTCCAAACAGGCCAGCGGCACGCTGCCCGAGATCATCGAAGCGCTCGGCCTGAGCCCTGCCGCGAAATAGTTTTGCGCCATCGACAAAAGCCCCGGAGCGATCCGGGGCTTTTGCATTTCGCTGAGTGTCACGCGCGGGCATAGCTCGTCGAAGACGGGCGTAGACGCCCTTTTGACCCGCGTATCTATCCATTTCAAAGGATGGATTGCCGGGTCGTTTACACAAAGACGCGCTTCGCGCTACGCCCGGCAATGACAGGCTCATCCTTCGAGGCTCGGGCCATAGCGCGTCGAAGACGCACGTAAACGTGCTTATGCCCCTCGCGCCTCGGGATGACGCGATCAATACCTGTAATGATCGCTCTTGAACGGGCCTTCCTGCTTCACGCCGATATAGTCGGCCTGATCCTTGCGCAGCTCGGTGAGCTTGACGCCGATCTTGTTGAGATGCAGACGCGCGACCTTCTCGTCGAGCGACTTCGGCAGCACATAGACTTCCTTCTTGTACTTGCCGTCCTTGTTGTTGGCGTAGAGCTCGATCTGCGCCAGCGTCTGGTTGGTGAACGACGCCGACATCACGAAGGACGGATGTCCCATCGCGTTGCCGAGGTTCACGAGGCGGCCTTCCGACAGCAGGATGATGCGCTTGCCGGAGGGAAGCTCGATCTCGTCAACCTGCGGCTTGATGTTGGTCCACTTGAAGTTCTTCAGCGACGCGACCTGAATTTCGTTGTCGAAATGGCCGATGTTGCAGACGATGGCGCGGTCCTTCATCCCGCGCACATGCTCAAGGGTGATGATGTCCTTGTTGCCCGTTGCGGTGACGTAAATGTCGGCGCGCGGCAGAGCGTCCTCGATGGTGACGACCTCATAGCCTTCCATCGCCGCCTGCAACGCGCAGATCGGATCGATCTCGGACACCAGCACGCGGCAGCCGGCCTGACGCAGCGATGCGGCCGAGCCCTTGCCGACATCGCCGAAGCCGGCGACGAACGCGACCTTGCCCGACATCATCACGTCGGTGCCGCGGCGGATGCCGTCCACCAGCGATTCACGGCAGCCATAAAGGTTGTCGAACTTCGACTTGGTGACCGAGTCGTTGACGTTGATGGCGGGCCACAGCAGCTTGCCCTGCTTCTGCATGTCGTACAGACGATGCACGCCCGTGGTGGTCTCTTCGGAGACGCCGCGGATCGAGTCGGCGATCGCCTTGAAGTAACCTTTTGGCTTTTCCTTCAACTGCTTCTTAAGCAGCGCGAAGAACACCTCTTCTTCCTCGGAGCTTGGCTTGTCGAGGAAAGCGGTGTCGCCGTTCTCGGCGCGCAGGCCGAGATGGACGTACATCGTGGCGTCGCCGCCATCATCGAGGATCATGTTCGGATGACCACCCCCGTGCCAGTCGAACAGCTTTGCGGTGTAGTCCCAGTAATCCTTCAGCGTCTCGCCCTTGACGGCGAACACCGGAATGCCGGCGGCGGCGATGGCGGCGGCGGCGTGATCCTGCGTCGAATAGATGTTGCACGACACCCA
>DASWQB010000551.1:0-4036 GCA_036398335.1 Afipia sp.
ACCTCGTGGCATCGGGCGCAGCGAACCCGCCGTCCGGCCTCGGGAAAATTGGCCGGATCGACCGCATAGGATGTCGTGCAATGAGGGCAGATAATGTGCATGGACGAATCGCCGGAGTGAACGCATCCCGAGGCTATCCGACTTCCGTTAACGAATCGGAAACCATAACGGCCGCACAAGCGTTTTACGGTCGCTATTCCCGTGAGGCCCCGCCGGCTCCGCCGTCCGGGGGCCTGTCGGGCGGCGTCGCCTTCGGTCCTGTCGAACGGAGCTGAGCTTGGTCCGGTTCGAAAATGTCGGTTTGCGCTATGGGCTCGGCCCTGAGGTCCTGCGCGATCTCACCTTTCAGATTCCAGCGCATTCCTTCCAGTTTCTCACTGGCCCTTCCGGCGCGGGCAAGACCTCGCTGCTGCGCATGCTGTTTTTGTCGCTGCGCCCGACGCGCGGCCTGGTGAACCTGTTTGGGCAGGATGTGTCGCTGCTCGACAAGAATTCCCGGGCCGATCTGCGTGCGCGCATCGGTATCGTGCTCCAGGATTTCCGCCTCCTCGATCACATGACGACTTACGAGAACGTCGCGCTGCCGTTCCGTGTCATGGGGCGCGACGAATCCAGCTATCGCAAGGAGGTCATCGACCTTTTGAAATGGGTCGGACTCGGCGAGCGGATGGATGCCTTGCCGCCGATTTTGTCCGGCGGTGAAAAGCAGCGCGCCGCGATCGCCCGTGCCGTGATCGCGCGGCCGCAGCTTTTGCTGGCGGACGAGCCGACCGGCAACGTCGATCCTTCGCTGGCGCGCCGCCTGCTCAATCTGTTCATTCAGTTGAACAAGACCGGCACCGCCGTCATTATCGCGACCCACGACATCGCGCTGATGGATCAATATGAAGCTCGGCGCATGGTGTTGCATGAATCGCGGCTGCATATTTATGAGTAGGGACATAGCAAGGGTCCTCGACATGGGCTTCATGACGGGTTTCATGATGGACTTCATGCCATGATAGACGATTACGACTATCAGCAGCCCGATGCGCGCGCGCGCAACGTCTCGGCGATCGTGCCGCGCGGCTCGATTTCCGGCCGCGCGCTGATCGCGGTGGTCGCGATTATGACGTTTCTTGCCTCGATCACGACCGGCGCGGTGCTGCTGGTGCGCGCCTCCGCCAATGAATGGCAATCCGATGTTGCCAGCGAGGTGACCATTCAGATTCGCCCCGCGAATGGCCGCGATCTGGAAAAGGACGTGAAAAGCGCGATCGACATTGCGCGGGCTGAAAGCGGTATTCTCGACGTGCGCGCTTTTAGCAAGGAAGAGTCTTCCAAACTGTTGGAGCCGTGGCTCGGCTCCGGACTTTCCCTCGACGATCTGCCGGTGCCGCGCATCGTCGTCGCGCGTGTTACGCCAGGGCAACCGTTCAATGTCGCCGGTTTGCGCCAAAAATTGTCGCAAGCCGTGCCGGTGGCGAGCGTCGACGACCATCGCGAATGGATCGAGCGGATGCGCTCGATGACCGGCGCCATCGTGTTGTCCGGCACTGGCATCCTAATCCTGGTGATCGTTGCCACGATTATATCGGTATCGTTCGCGACGCGGGGCGCGATGGCCGCGAACCGGCCGATTGTCGAGGTGCTGCATTTCGTCGGTGCGCAGGATCGCTATATCGCCAATCGTTTCCTGCGGCACTTTTTGCGCCTCGGCCTTGAGGGCGGCTTGATCGGCGGCGTCGCGGCCATGCTGGTGTTCGGATTCTCAGAATCGATCGCGAGCTGGTTTTCAGGAACGCCCGTCGGCGATCAGTTCGCGGCGTTGCTCGGCACATTCGCGCTGCCTGCCTCCGGCTATTTGATGCTGGCGGCGCAGGCGATGCTGATCGCCGCGGTCACGGCGTGGACATCGCGCCGCACATTGTTCGCGACGCTCGACGATATCGACTAATTTCGTCGCGTTGCCGCGCAATGGGGATTTGCGGTAAGGGCCATCTTCCGGCAGTTTGCCGGACGGTATTTGGAGACAACGGGACAATTATGGGTGTCAAGGCCGATTCAAACGGGCCGAAGGGCCGTTCGGGCGCTGCCGTCAGGCGGCGGTCGGGTCTTGGCTTCGTCAAACTTTTCTCGGTCATAGCTGTTATCGCCGTCGCCGGCTTTGTCTGGTTCGTCGCGCAGATGCGCTCGGAAGAGCAGCGCCCGGCACGCAAGGCGGACGGCATCGTCGTGCTCACTGGCGGCTCCTCGCGTATTTCCGACGCGATGGATTTGCTGGCAGACGGATATGGCAAACGCCTGCTGATTTCCGGCGTTCATCCGGCCAACGGCGCCAACGATATTCTGCGCTCGCTGCCCGACACCCATGCGCTGTTGTCCTGTTGCGTCGATCTTGACCGCTCCGCGATCAACACCAGAAGCAATGCCACGGAGACACGGCGCTGGGTGAGCGAACGCGGTTTTCATTCGCTTATCGTCGTGACATCGAATTATCACATGCCGCGCGCCATAGTGGAGCTGTCGCACGCGATGCCGGATGTCGATCTGATTCTTTATCCGGTAATCGGGGATAAATGGCGTGACGAGCCATGGTGGCAGAGTGGTGCGGCCCTGCGGCTGCTGCTATCGGAGTACGTCAAATATGTCGCGGCGGAAGTGCGCGTGCGGTTGGCCGGTCTTGGGATCGATTTGATTCCGGAAAGTGCCGATCAGCCCGCGAGCGAAGCGGCCGGCAAGCCGGCAACGGCATCAGCCAACTGACTAGAATCATAAACACGCCAGTACCCATGACTTTCCGAAGTTCGTGAAAGGGGTTGCTGAGACGGATCGCGAACTTCGGAAAGTGGGGCCTGGGAATGGTTTCGGTATTTATTCGCTCAACGATTTATCAGATCGTCTTCTATCTCAATCTGGCTTTTTGGGTTCTGCTTGGTCTGCCGACCTATTTCATGCCGCGCTTTGGCGTGGTGTGGATCGCGCAAAACTGGGGACGCGCCAGCATTTTCTGGATGCGCGTCGTCTGCAACACCAAGATCGAGTATCGCGGCCTTGAGAAAATTCCCAAAGGCCCGCTGCTCGTCGCGGCAAAGCATCAATCGGCATGGGAGACGTTCGCGCTGCTGCAATTTTTTGAGCAGCCGCTCTACATCCTTAAGCGTGAATTGTTGTGGCTGCCGTTTTTTGGCTGGTATCTCATCAAGGCCAACATGATCGGCGTTAACCGGGGAGCCGGCGGCCGGGCACTGATTGATGTGTTCAAACGCGCGCGCGATGAAGTGCGCCGCGGGCGACAACTTATAATTTTCCCCGAAGGCACGCGGATGCCGGTCGGCGCGCCGCCGCAATACAAATCCGGTGTTAGCCAGATCTATGTCACCTGCGCGGTCGCTTGCGTTCCGGTTGCGTTGAACTCCGGCATGTTCTGGCCGCGCCGCAGTTTCCTGCGCTATCCCGGCACGATCGTCATTGAATTTCTCGATCCGATTCCTCCCGGTCTGCCACGCGATGAATTTACCAAACGCGTTTCGGGGGTGATCGAGGAGGCAACGGAGAGGCTGGTCAACGACGCGCGTGAAGAGCAGATAAGGTTGCTCGGATTTTCCTCGACAGACGTTCGTTCTGCCGCCTAGAGCATTTTTGCGGCTAAGAAGTTCTGTCAGCCTTGGAAAACGATCTAAACTTTAAACTTACGCGTATTCCGGTCGCAAAACCGGTGCCCACTTTTGCGGAATACGCGTTAGCGATGCATTGGGGTGTCGCCTTGCAGCAAGGCGGCGAGGTGATGCAGTTGCGGGTCGCGGCATCCCCGCGCCTCCAGCGCCTTTACTGTCGAAATGACGTAATCGCGGTTGGCGCCAGATTTGCCTTGGCTATGTGCGACATGGTGGAACTGCTCCTCGATCGAGAGCGGGCCGCTATATTGCGGATGGCTGCGATCGACCACGTAGGTCATCGCGCGCACCCTGCGCCGGGCGTCGTCTTCCAGCCAGATCGAACGCATGACTTCCCGATAGACGCCGGTGACCTGTTCGCGCCGGCGCAGATAGGCGAG
>DASWQB010000552.1:0-1660 GCA_036398335.1 Afipia sp.
TATGAAGAAAGCTACATCACCACGCCCGCGCTTCAGATTCCGAATTCGTGGCGCGCCGCCGCGCTGCCGATCGGCATCTGCTTCATGATCCTGTTCGCGGTGCTGCGTCTTGCCCGCGCGCCCGACAAAAAGCAGGTGATCCTCGCGCTGGCGACGGTCGGCGTTATCGCAGCAGCGTTCTGGTTCGCACAGCCTCTGCTGCGCCCGCTCGGCAATCTCAATCTCGTCATCTTCTTCGTCGGGCTGGTCGCATGCTGTGTGTTCGCGGGCGTGCCGATCGCATTCTCGTTCGGGCTGTCGATCTTCAGCTATCTGGTGCTGACAACCCACACACCGCAGATGGTGCTGATCGGCCGCATGGATGAAGGCATGAGCCACATCATCCTGCTTGCGGTGCCGCTGTTCGTGTTTCTCGGCCTCCTGATCGAAATGACCGGCATGGCGCGCGCGATGGTCGGCTTTCTCGCAAGCCTTGTCGGCCATGTGCGCGGCGGGCTGCATTTCGTGCTGGTCGGCGCGATGTATCTGGTCTCCGGCATCTCCGGCGCCAAGGCCGCCGACATGGCGGCTGTCGCCCCCGTGCTGTTTCCGGAAATGAAAAAGCGCGGCGCGAAACCGGGCGATCTGGTCGCGCTGCTGGCAGCCACCGGCGCGCAAACCGAAACCATTCCGCCGAGTCTCGTTCTGATTACCATCGGCTCGGTCACCGGCGTCTCCATCGCGGCCTTGTTTACCGGCGGCCTTCTTCCGGGACTCGTGCTCGCCGCAACCTTGTCGGCGCTCGTATGGTGGCGCTATCGCCACGAGAAGCTCGATCACGTCCAGCGCGCGACACCGGCGCAAATCCTGCGCAGCTTTATCATTGCGCTGCCCGCGCTCGCTTTGCCCTTCGTAATCCGCGCGGCGGTGGTCGAGGGCATCGCCACGGCGACAGAAGTCTCCACCATCGGCATCGTGTTCACGATCTTCGCCGGTCTCTTTATCTATCGCCAGTTCGACACGCGGAGGCTGATGCCGATGCTGATCGACACTGCGTGTCTTTCAGGCGCGATCCTGCTCATCATCGGCACCGCAACCGGCATGGCGTGGGGCCTGACACAATCGGGCTTTTCGCGCGCGCTCGCCGCCGCCATGCAAGGCCTGCCCGGCGGACCGGCGATTTTCATCGCGGTGTCGATCATAGCTTTCATGATTTTGGGAAGCGTGCTGGAGGGCATTCCTTCCATCGTGCTGTTCGGGCCGCTGCTGTTTCCGATCGCGCGCAGCGTCGGCGTCCATGAGGTGCATTACGCGATGATCGTGATCCTCGCCATGGGCATCGGCCTGTTCGCGCCGCCGTTCGGCGTCGGCTATTATGCCGCCTGCGCCATCGGCCGCGTCGATCCCTCCGAGGGCATCAAGCCGATCTGGGGCTATATGCTGGCTTTGCTCATCGGCCTTGTCATCGTCGCGGCATTTCCATGGATCTCGATCGGTTTTCTGAGAAACTAGCGACCGACCAGCGCGAAGGCGAACAATGCCGCACAAATGCTGGCCGCTGCCGCCATTATCAACGCGCTGTGAAATGCCGGCATCAGAAGCGCGCCCTGCGCGGCCAGAACCGCGCCGAGCAGCGAGGTTGCGATGAGGCCGCCCGTCCGCGCCGCCGCGCTGTTGAAAC
>DASWQB010000553.1:0-3754 GCA_036398335.1 Afipia sp.
GGGTGTCGTTTTTCTTTTGCTCTTCAATCTTGTCCTTTGTCTCATCCTTTTTGGGTTCGGCTTGCTCCGGCGTCACAAGCTCAACAGCAATGGCTTCTTCAGGCGGTGGGGAATGGAACAGCCGCACGCCGGTGCCGAACACGATCCATAGCAGGACGCTGAGATGGACGAGGATCGACGCGCCGATGCCCACGCGGGTCAGCAGCCGTGTCCCGGTCTCCTCGCCGGGCTCGCTGGACGCATCCGTACTCGTCATGGCGAAGAACATAGCAAAACGGCTGCGCGCGTGCGGTGCTTTTTCGATAGCAGCAGCACAGCAATTATTGAAATTTAGATGACGTCGCGCCGCATTGCGCCGGCGCGAAAATGAAAAAGCGGCAGTTCGGCGTGATGCGACAAAGGGCCTGCAGCGAGCCGCGCCTCAAGCTCCCCTAACACGCACCGCGTGATGGAATGCATGTCGGCAAGGGGAGGAGAACCCGGTTCGATCCAGACCAGTTCAACCAGTTCGGCGTCGGCATGGACGATTCCCTTGACCTCGTGCGCGATGACGGATGCATCGGCGGTGAAGAAGCGGGTGTCGTAGCGCCGAATTCTGCCAGGCGGGGTGATCGCGCGGGCGACAAGAAATAACTGCGAAGGATCGGGAAGAAGTTCCATCTCGGCAAATGGCCGCCATTCGCCGGACAGCCGGGCGGCTTGAGCGCTCTCCAGTTTCGAAGCCGCCTTCCTGCCGATGCAAAGGCCGGTTTCTTCGCACACTTCGCGGATGGCCGCCGCGATCAGGGCGCGGGCACGCGAAGGCTCGATTTTGGGGCTTCCGCCGACCAGTTGTCTCTCCAGCGCCTTCGGAAGCGCACTTGCAAGCGGAACGCGGTTATCCGCCGGGTCCACGCGCCCGCCGGGAAACACCAGCCTGCCCGGCATGAACACGAGCCCGTGATGCCGCCTGCCGACCAGAATTCTCGGCACGCGGGCGCTTCGATCAACGAGGATGACAGCCGCGGCGTCCTTCGGACGGCGATAAGGATGACGAAGATCGTCCTTATCCGCGTTGAAGGGTTCGTTCATGCGCGCTGCCGGCGCGTTCTTTAAGAATTGCCGTAGTTCTTGTCGGCGCTGCGGCTGTCATCGAAGCCGTGCATGCGGAACGCCCACTGTAGCCCGACCACTGCGCCCTTGACCGGCTGAAGCAACAACAGCGACGAGATCAGGGTGATCGGCAGATAGAACGCGAGTTGCAGCGCGACCGATGGCGAATAATTTGTTTCGATCCACAGCGCGATCGGCACCACGATATGTCCGACGATGACGATGACCAGATAGGCCGGCAGATCGTCGGCGCGATGGCCGCTGAAATCCTGCCCGCAGACCGAACAGGAATCTGCGACCTTCAGGTAAGCACGGAAAATCTTGCCTTCGCCGCATCGCGGACAGCGGCACATGAACCCGCGCTTCATCGCGGTCCACACATCGCGCTTGGGCAGAGCAGCGCGGTCAGAGCTCCACGTGGTCTTTTGCAAAGTCGTTTTGGGCAATACGTCCGTTGCGGGAGGAGGCGTCACGCTCAGGCTGTCCATCGGTCTCTCCTGTCAGGGTTTGTGGTTTAACCAGTCAGCCCTTTTTCGGTTTGCGCGCCTTGGTCCTCGAAGACTTGTTTCGCAACGCTTTCTTTCCGGACGGCTTGCGCGATGTTTTCTTCTTATCCCGGCCGCGATTTTTATCGCCGCTGCCGTGAGGGATATGCGCCGATCCTCGTTGATCGTTGCGCCGGCGTTCATGGCGTGGAGCTGTTGAGCCTTCAGATAAGAGCTCGAACCGCAGCGCGCCAGCTACCGGTGCTGCTTCTACCAGACGAACCTCCACCACGTCACCTAATCTGTGCATGGCACCGCTGCGCGACCCAATCAAAGCGTGGCGGGTCTCGTCGAAGTTGAAATATTCGGTGCCTAATGTGCGCACAGGGATTAACCCGTCCGCACCTGTTCCAGTCAATTTTACAAACAATCCGGCGCGCGTGACGCCCGAAATGCGTCCCGTGAACGTCGCGCCGATTCGATCCGCTAGAAAATGCGCGATCAGCCGGTCGGCGGTCTCCCGCTCGGCTTTCATGGCGCGGCGCTCGGTGAGAGAAATCGCGGCTGCCACCTCGCTGAGGGTTTCAAAGGTTTCGCTCTCCGGCAACGCGCCTTCGCCAAGCCCGAGCGCGCGGATCAGGGCGCGGTGCACGATCAGGTCCGCATATCGCCTGATAGGCGAAGTGAAATGAGCATAGCGCCGCAGGTTCAAACCGAAATGGCCGTAATTGTCGGCTGAGTATTCCGCCTGCGCCTGCGAGCGCAGCACGACTTCGTTGACCAGTGGCTCGGCGTCGCGGCCTTTCACCTGCGCCAGGATGCGATTGAACACCGTGGGCCGCAGCGCGCCGGTCGCGGAAAACGGCATGTCGAGCGTTTTCAGAAATTCGCGCAGGTTATGAACTTTCTCCACCGTTGGCTCGTCATGGACGCGGTAGATCAGCGGCAGCGATTTCTTCTCCAGCGTCTCGGCGGCGGCGACGTTGGCGAGGATCATGAACTCCTCGATCAGTTTGTGCGCATCGAGCCGCTCCGGCGTCACGATGCGGTCCACCGTGCCGTCCGGCTTGAGCAGGATCTTGCGCTCGGGCAGATCGAGATCAAGCGGATCGCGCTCATTGCGCGCACGCTTGACCAGTGCATAGGCGTCGTAGAGCGGCTTGAGAATGGAATCGAGCAGGGGACCCGTGGTATCGTCGGGATGGCCGTCGATGGCGGCCTGCGCCTGTGCGTAATTGAGTTTGGCGGCCGAGCGCATCAGCACGCGATGAAACGTGTGGGACCGCTTGCGCCCGTCCGGGCCGATTATCATCCGCACGGCGAGGGCGCCGCGCGGTGCATGGGGGATCAGCGAGCACAGATCGTTGGAAATGCGCTCGGGCAGCATCGGCACGACGCGGTCCGGGAAGTAGACGGAGTTGCCGCGCTTCAGGGCTTCACGGTCGAGCGCCGACTGCGGCCGCACATAAAACGCGACATCGGCAATCGCGACATGGACGATATAGCCGCCCTTGTTGTTCGGATCGTGGTCGGGCTGCGCGTGCACCGCGTCATCGTGATCCTTTGCGTCCGGCGGGTCGATCGTGACCAGCGGCACATCGCGCCAGTCCTCGCGGCCGCTCAGCGTGGCGGGTTTCGCGGCTTCGGACTCGGCGATGACCTCGGCGGGGAATTCCTGCGGAATTTCATGAGCGTGAATCGCGATCAGGCTGACGGCTTTCTCGGTCTTCATCGATCCGAGCCGTTCTTTCACCTTGCCTGACGGCAGGCCGTAGCCGCGCGCGCGCATCAATTCGACGCTGATGAGATCGCCGTCCTGCGCGCCGCCCGAATCGGTGGCGGCAATCGCCAGTTCACGTCCGACCTGTTTCTTGTCGATGGGAATCAGACGCCCGCTGCCGTTCGGCAGCACGCGATAGATGCCGAGCACGCGGTTTCTGGTTTTTTCCAGAAGCTTGATGACGCGCCCGGTATAGACCGCGTTGCGCTCGCCGCGTTCGGGCTTCTCGATCCGCAGCAGCGCGCGGTCGCCGACACTGGCGATGGTGCCGGGTTTCGATTTGCGCGGGATATGAACGCGGATGACGGGGGCAGGACCATCGGCCTCGACCAGCCATTCGGCGGGCGCGGCGATCAGTTCGCCGTCCTTGTCATGTCCGGTGATGTCCGCCACGAGA
>DASWQB010000554.1:0-4174 GCA_036398335.1 Afipia sp.
TCAGGATGCCGAGGCGCTTGGCGACTTCGGTGTAAGCCTCGAGCAGCCCGCCGAGATCGCGGCGGAAGCGGTCCTTGTCCATCTTCTCGTTCGACTTGATGTCCCACAACCGGCACGAGTCCGGCGAAATCTCGTCGGCGACGATAATGCGCATCATCTCGTTCTCGAACAGCCGTCCGCATTCCATCTTGAAATCGACGAGGCGGATGCCGACGCCCAGAAACAGACCGGAGAGGAAATCATTGACGCGGATGGCAAGCGCCATGATGTCGTCGATCTCCTGCGGCGTCGCCCAGCCGAACGCGGTGATGTGCTCTTCGGACACCATCGGATCGCCAAGCTGATCGTTTTTGTAGTAAAATTCGATGATCGAGCGCGGCAGCTGCGTGCCCTCCTCGATGCCGAGGCGCTTGGCGACTTCGGTATAAGCCTCGAGCAGCCCGCCGAGATCGCGGCGGAAACGGTCTTTGTCGAGCTTCTCGTTCGACTTGATGTCCCACAGCCGGCACGAGTCGGGCGAAATTTCGTCGGCGACGATGATGCGCATCATCTCGTTCTCGAACAGCCGTCCGCATTCCATCTTGAAATCGACGAGGCGGATGCCGACGCCAAGGAACAGACCCGAGAGGAAATCGTTGACGCGGATGGCGAGCGCCATGATGTCGTCGATCTCCTGCGGCGTCGCCCAGCCGAACGCGGTGATGTGCTCTTCGGACACCATCGGATCGCCGAGCTGGTCGTTCTTGTAATAGAACTCGATGATCGAGCGCGGCAGCTGCGTGCCCTCCTCGATGCCGAGGCGCTGCGACAGCGAACCCGCCGCCACGTTGCGCACCACGACCTCGAGCGGCACGATTTCGACCTCGCGGATCAACTGCTCGCGCATGTTGAGTCGCTTGATGAAATGCGTCGGCACGCCGATGTCGTTCAGATGCTGGAAGATATATTCCGAGATCCGGTTGTTGAGGACACCCTTGCCCTCAATGATCTGGTGTTTCTTGGCATTGAACGCGGTGGCGTCGTCCTTGAAATGCTGGATCAGTGTGCCGGGTTCGGGTCCTTCGTAGAGAACCTTGCCCTTGCCTTCGTAGATGCGACGCCGACGGCTCATAGGGATGTACCGTGTGTTGTTGAAATCCATGGGATCGATGTGCTCCGGAGTTTTACGCGACACGCGGCGGAGCTGCCGCGAAGCCCGGAACCGCGAAACAAACCGCGAACCGGACTCATCGGCAACCTAACCGATCGGGCCAACCGTTACAACGTAACGGCGCGCGTATTCCCGGAAATGTCAGGCGGTTTTCCCTGAATATTCCTTGGAAATACACGTAGATTCGATTCTTTCGAGCATTTTCCGGCCCCTCATTGGCCGGGCTCTTTATTGGCGATCCTGCGACCCTGAAACATGTTGCCCAAGGGTCCCGTGAACCTGTATTCGGTCACCAGCCGCATCCAACTGACGGAATGGATATATGACCTCTTTCGACAAACGCGAGGAAGGCTTCGAGAAGAAGTTCGCCCTCGATGAAGAGCAGAAATTCAAGGCCGAGGCCCGGCGCAACAAACTTCTGGGCCTGTGGGCAGCGGAAAAGCTCGGCAAGAGCGGCGATGACGCCGCAGCTTACGCCAAGGAGGTCGTGGCGTCCGATTTCGAGGAAGCCGGCGACGCAGATGTGCTGCGCAAGGTCGCCGCTGATCTTTCGGGCAAGGGCATCGACGAGCAGCAGGTCCGTGTGAAAATGGATGAGCTGATGGCGGCCGCCATTTTGCAGATCAAGGCGGGGACGTAGGCGTTTTACGCGAGACTGACCGCGCGCGAGAGCCGGACGCGAACGCGCCGGGCCCGCGCATTGCCTGCATGCGATTTGGTCCGGTGACGGGCGCTGCGTTTGCCTGTAACGCTCCGCGTCCATGACTTGGTCTTTTATCACTGTCGTCGCCGCCGGCGCGATTGCCGCCGGTTTCGTTCAAGGGCTGTCCGGCTTTGCGTTCAGCCTTGTGGCGATGTCGTTCTGGGCGTGGTCGATCGAGCCGCGCCTTGCCGCCGCGATGGCCGTGTTCGGCGGCCTCGTCGGCCAATTGCTCGCGGTTTTCTCGGTGCGCAGGGGCTTTAATCTGCGCCTTTTATTGCCCTTTCTGCTGGGCGGCTTCGCCGGGGTGCCGACCGGCGCGTTGCTCCTGCCCCATCTCGACATCGACATTTTCAAACTGGCGATCGGCGTGCTGCTGGTCCTGTGGTGCCCGACAATGCTCATCTCGCGGCAGCTTCCGCGCATGAACGCCGGACGCATTGCCGACGGTGCAATCGGATTCGTCGGCGGGGTGATGGGCGGTCTTGGCGGATTCAGCGGCGCAGTGCCGACATTGTGGTGCACGCTGCGCGGCCTCGAGAAGGATACGCAGCGCGCGATCATCCAGAATTTCAATCTCGGCATGCTGTCGCTCACCATGATCGCGTACGTCGCGACAGGCGTGGTTACGCTGGACATGCTGCCGATGTTCGCCATCATCGTGCCGGCGATGCTGATTCCGACTTTGCTCGGGGCGAAACTCTATATCGGCATCAGCGAAGCCACGTTCCGCAAGATCGTGCTCAGCCTTTTGACGGCGTCGGGACTGGCGATGCTCGCCTCCTCGGTGCCGCATCTGCTTCACCGCGACGCCTGACTCTTCAACGTCGGCGGCGCGAAGGCCGCTCATTCCTCCTTGTAGCCGTATTCGAGATTGTTGCCGGTGGCGCCGTAATATTTGAACGGCAGGAATTTTCCGGACATCGTGATCTTGACACGGTCGCCTTTCGGATTGGCGAGGCGCTCCATCGCCATGTCGAAATCAATCGCCGACATGATTCCGTCGCCGAACTCCTCCTCGATCAGCGCCTTCCACGCCGGGCCGTTGACCAGCACCAGCTCATACAAACGATAGATCAGCGGATCGGTCGGCGGCATGGTCACGCCCTCGCCGCGCATCGGGATTTCGTTGATCATGGTCTGCTCGACCTTCGACAGGCCGAACAATTTGGCGGCGTTCTCGGCCTGCGGCTTGGTGAGCTTCATGTTGCCGAGGATGGCACCCACGATCAGCACCTCAGAATGGCCGCCGATCTGCTCGCAGATGTATTTCCAAGTCCAGCCTTTCTCGCGCTTGATGTCGAGCAGCTTTTCGGTGAGGTCGGATCGTTTCATGACAGGCTCCTGGCGGGTGACGATTTCACACCCTCAGAGAGCAACCTCCATGCCAGCAAATAGGTAAGTGTTTTCAATGGCTTGAATTTTTGCCCGACCATCGCGCGGACCGCGCAGCTTAATTATTAGGCAGCTTACTTTGCGCGCTAGGACTATTTCAGGATGATCTGGAAACTCATCGATCCATTGACCGAAAAGCCTTCCTGCTGCCCCTGCCCGAACTGACGGTTGATGTTGCTGTTGACCGATTCCAGCCGGCACTCCTTGGCCAGAGTGTCCTTCAACAGATCGCATTCGCGGCCCGCTGTCTCGTAGATGACCCGGCGCGCCCGCTCACGCAGCTTCTGGCCTTCCTCGCTGTCGCCCGAGGGGCCGGACACGAAGTAGCTGATCGTGCTCTGGACCCGCACCTGACCCTCCGGCCGCTGCTGCGAACCACCCTGGAACGTCCGCGTCGCCACTTCAGGCGATGGAGACAACGGCGACACCGTTTGCGCCGCCGCCGACGCGATCAGCAGAATGCTCGCGCAGATTGCGATCGAAAGGCGATGTGTCATCTGGAGTTCCCTTGCGTGCGTATTCGCAACGCCTGAATAGCGGCGGCCTGTTGCGATTTCACGAAAGCGGGCGCGCAAATCACGCCGTGCTTTTTCAGGCGGCATTAACCGGCGCGCTGAATTTCGCTTTCGATCAGGGAAAGTGTCGCGGCGAGGTCATTTTCGATCCGTTTCGCGGGCAACGCGCAGACGCGATAACCGCGCTCCTGCAGCCACGCCGTGCGCGCGGCGCGGTCTCGCGCAATCGTCTCGCTCTCACCGTCATTGACGATCTCGATGGCGATACGGCGGACGAACGACACGAAATCGGGGATGTGCCGACCCACCGGCGTCTGGCGTTTGAACTGCGCGGCGAAGCGCCGGTCGGTGGTCAGCGCCTGCCATAAAACTCGCTCGGCATCGGTGGGATTACGGCGCAGCAGCCGCGCGAGA
>DASWQB010000555.1:0-2048 GCA_036398335.1 Afipia sp.
CCGGGAAGCCCGGCCGAAAAGCCGTCGCATTTCTTTAGTGATGCAATCGCATCGCGAATCTTTTCAGGATCGCGGGACTTCGCCACCTCGATCGCCTTCACCATGTGCTGGAAGCCCGCGCCATACATCAACGCTTCGTGCGGCATGAACGCGCCGTATTTTTTCTTGTAACGCTCGGCAACCGAAGGCAGCGCGTCGTAATTGGCCGGGGCGATCGAGTACACGCCCTCAACGAACTCGCCGAGGCCCTTCTTAAAATCCGGAATGATATATCCAGCCGCTCCGCCGACAGTCGGAATATCCAGATTCTGTTGCTTCATCGTGCGGATAATCAGGATGGCATCATTGAAATAGGACACAGGGAAAACCAGATCGGCTCCGGATGTCCGCAGCTTGTTCACCAATGGAGCCGCATCGGTGAGATTCAGCGGGTAGCTTTCATCAACGACAATCTGAATACCAAGCTTGTTGGCCGCGTCGCGCAAACCCTTGGCCTGCGCCGTGCCATAAGCGGTGTCTTCGTACAGGATCGCCGCTTTCGTCACGGGCTTACCGGCGCGCTTGGCGAGCTCGACCGCGTAAGTGAACTGCTTTTCTCCCATCAGGCTCGCCTTGTTCGAGACCTGAAAGATGTACTTGTATCCGCGGCTGGTGATCTGGTCCGCGAAGGAATGCGTGATCATCGGCACGCCGGCGCGCTCCGTCACTTCCGACGCCGCCAGCGTGATCGAACTCACGAATGAGCCAATGATGCCGACGACGCCATCTTGACTGATGAGACGCTGCGTCGCGGCCGCAGCGGCATTCGGCGCCGGAACGTCGGCATAGACAAGTTCAACGTCCGCCCCGAGATCTTTCAGCGCGCCGGACTCTTTCATGTCCTCCAGCGCGAGCTCGACACCGTTGCGGATGTTATTGCCGAATTGCGCAGTCGGCCCGCTGAGCGGCACGAGAATGCCGATCTTGATCGGCTCCGCACTCCGCGCCGGGAAGACTGCAAGCGCAGCCAAAACCGTCAAAGCGAATTTCAAAGAGTGGGTTCTGCAACGTGCCATGGCGGTCTCCCTTGTCGACGTAGATGTCTAATGAGTCCGACAGTATCTCCGCAAGAGACAATTTCACGGACTAATTGTCGCCATCTGGCTTACATTTTATGCAAGATTGTTGTGTCGAAATATTTCGACAAAATGCATTGGAGAGTTTAGAAGGGGCATCACGTGCGGCGATGCGGGGCTCAACACGCGCCGGGACAGCAAATGACAAATATTCAGAGAGACTTAGCTCCCGGTCTGACCTTTCCAGGCCGCGAAGGTGTCGCGCTCGAGCGCGAACTGATCGCGGGTTCGGGTGTACAGCGATCCGGCAATGCGCCCTATCGGTTCATAATGATCGTAATTGGTGCGCAGGGTCTGCGGGTCGACCACACCATCGCGAATCTGAAGCGCCAGCACCTCCCCGACAAGAAGGTCGCGTTCGACACCGAAATTCATGATGGTGACCTTGCGGCATTCGAGCGCCACCGGCGCATCCGCAAGGCGGGGCACCGAAATCGTTCCGCTGTCCGCGAGCGGCAGCTTCAAAGCCCCCGGCTCACCGATGTTGGAGGGGAAATCGATCGCGCAATCATTCATCGACCGCGCCAGCGCCTCGTCCACCATGTTGACGACAAACTCACCCGTCGCCCGGACATTCCGGGTGGTATCCTTCAAAGAGCGATCGGGCTTGGCCTGAAGTCCAACAACCACGATGGCAGGGTCTTCGGAGAACACGTTGAAAAACGAATAGGGCGCGGCGTTGACGACGCCCTCCCCGGACATGGTCGTAATCAAGGCGATGGGGCGCGGCACCACGAGGCCGGCGAGAAGCTTATATCGCTGAGACGGATTCAGCGTCGCGAAATCGAATTTAAGAGTCATGGGATGAGATCTTTGCATATTGGCAGGCGTTTGAATCGCATGCGCGGCCGGCAGCATGATCCTAATGCGATGACAATAAATTCCGCAACACTCATCACGCGCGGATAACTCACCACCGTCCGTGAGGCCGGA
>DASWQB010000556.1:0-9505 GCA_036398335.1 Afipia sp.
CGTCTGCAGCATCAGGCCGTCGCCGCCGAGCGCGACCACGACATCGGCGTCGTCAGGCGCGCGGTTGCCGTATTGCGAAACAAGCTGGGCGAGCGCCTGTTGCGCTTCTGGGCTCTGGCTCGCGACGAAAGCGATACGTTCGTATTTTTTAGGTTCGGTCATGACCGGATGACTGCTGTTCGTCTCTCGCGCTCAGGCACGAGCGCGGGATCGTCTAGCGATCTTAGCCGGTCTTGTCGAGACGCGTCAGCAACGCAGGCGGGGCCTGTGCGGATTTGCGGCAGCAGCGTTAATGCATATCGGCCGTATCGAACGCCAACGGGCGCACACCGTGTCTGCGATGTGCGCCCGTCAAATGGCGTGTTTAACTCTCAGTACCCAACGTTGTTGGTGGCGAGCGCGGCGGCCAGCGAGCGATATTCCGGACTTTGCGTGCCGGCAAGCTGCGCCAACTTTGAAAGATTCCGTTCGGCAACGTCGCGGTGACCCTGTTCAACCTGCCACAGGCCGTAATACTGCCAGGTGCGGACATGGTTTGGATCGGACGCCAGTGCGCGCTCGTACCAGACCTTCGACTGGTCGTAATCCTTCAGCTTGCGGTAGGAGTAGCCGATCAGGTTTGCGACATCGGCGACATCGTCACGCCCGAGCGCCTTGAGCTGTTCGATCGCGGCGGCATAGTCATGGCGATCATAGATCGTGGTGTAGGCAGCGCGGTAGCCCGCGAGGAATTGCGGATCGTCCACGCTGGATCGCGTGTCGTTCTTCTTCGTGTCCTTGGGTGCGGCCTTGCCGTCGGACTTGGTGTCCTTCGGCGGCGGCGATGGCGTGTCGGTTCCGGCGGCGTAAGCACCGCTTGCAACCGCCGTGAGGATAGAAATGGAGAGAGCCAGTGAGGTGAAGCTGCTTGCCTTGCCGGTCATGTCGACCTCCCTTGTGAATGCGCGCCCAGTCTAGTGTTCGCAATCCGCAACTCGCAATCGTTTTGAATCATTGTCCGTTGCGGATTTCGGATTTGAAAGGACGCGGAGATTATCATTCTCGTGCGGTTCCGGTTCGCGGGTCTTTTATCCCGGCTGCAAAAAGATGGAATTGCAAGCCGCCGCACCGCGAACCGACGCCATCCATGTGAACACCAATGCGCTGCAAACATTCCCTTGCGGTCGCGTGGTCACGAAACGCAGGTTGGGAATATGACGAAGATGTCATGCAGATGAACGCTGGCTGTCGCCGGTCTTCAGGCCGGGTTCAGTGGCTGCCGCTCAAAGTATCTTCACGATCCGCCGGCTTTCCCGTCCGGACCGGAAAAAGGAGATACCTATGTTCAAGACAATTTCCGCTGCCGTGCTCGCCGTTTCCGTGCTTGCCGCCCCGGCGATGGCTGCCACCATCATCAAAACCCACAATGCGCCAGCCGCGAAACACATTGTCCTGAAGCGTTCGGTCGCCAATGCCAACGCCAGGATGATCGTGGTGCCGAAGCATCACCGCCATCACCATTACCACCGTCATGGTGGCAAGACGGTCGTCATCAGGCACTAATCAATTTGTCGTCAGCGGCGCGAATTCAGCCCCAACTCGCACTTCGCTGAACTGAACCGGCCCGCAACCATTCCCCCAATGGTTGCGGGCCGGATTTTTTTACCGCGATCGATGTTTGTCCCGTGCGCTGCGGCTGATAAACTCCGCATCCTGGTGAGTGGATTTGACATTCGCTACCACTCGGCCGTCGCCGAAGCGGGATGCGAATGTTAGAATTGAGCCACTCGGGTTTCTGCAGCGGATCTTTCCTGAAAAATATGTACGGAATTGAGGGAGCAAAGGCTGCGGCGCGCGCGCGGCGGCTGATCTTGATCGCCATGTGCGCGGCGACGCTTGGGGCGTGCGCGTTCCGTGTCGATGAATGGGGAGATCGCACCGAGGGTCAGCAACTCCAGCCGGTCAACTATCGCACCGAACTCGTCGCCTTCATGCGCAGCTATCTGAATGATCCAAGCGGCATCAGGGAGGCTGTCATCGCCGAGCCGGTGATGCGCACGGTCGGGGGGCGGTTGCGTTATGTGACTTGCGTGCGCTACAGCGCCCGTGACAATGGCAACGAATATTCGCCGGTTCGTGATCGCGCCGTGCTCTATGTCGACGGGCGGCTCGACCGGCTGGTCGAGGACGGCACGGAAATCTGTGCCGGCGCGAACTATGCTCCGTTTCCGGAGCTTGAAAAACTCAAGCGATAGAGATCTGCCGATTCTCGAATTTGCGAATCTGCACGCGGACTCCGAATCGAAAAACCCGCAAGACGGGCTACGAAAAACAATCGGCGGGACTCGCGCGCCGAATCTCCGTCAAATCGTCTTATGACCCGGTTGATTCGAACCTTGACACTCTCGGATGGAGCGGCGGCGCTCAATCAGGCGTTGGTTCTCGCGCTGACGGCTGCAGTCGTTGCGAACGCGCTCTGTCTGTGGAGCTACCTGTAACGACCGCCCGAAAAGATCGCCGCGCATCGCTTGATGCGGTCGGGCGGTCAGTTCAGGTAGTCCGGTTTTGCTCCGCTGCGGGGCGCGCAGCGCAGGAAGCTGCCGCGAAGCCGCGCCAGTTCAGCCTCGAGGTGTTCATTGGCGACAAGCAGTGCCTTAAGCGCGCCGCGCATGTCGCCGCCGCACATCGCGATGGCCTCGCTGACAACGGTGTCGTAACTATCCTCCGCAAGAGTCTGGGACGTCATGTCGCTCTCCGTGTCTGGATCGGCACGATTTGCCATGATGTCCAACGCGGCCTGATGAATGGGGTTCACGCGCCAGCGGGTTATGCCCGCAATTCACAGCCGGAGATGGCTGGTTGTTGAGGCGGGCGTCCTGCATGCGCCACAGTTTGCGGCCCAAAGCCCGAGTCAAACATCTGGTGCCGGTTGAGAGGATTGAACTCCCGACCTTCGGTTTACAAAACCGCTGCTCTACCGCTGAGCTAAACCGGCATTCTGTGGCAAACAGCTATCAGCGCCGCCGCCCCCGGACAAGACCGGATAGCGGCGGGGTGGCTTGGACGGACGGCTTTTAACTTTGGCCGCACCCGCGGATAGGAACCCGCGCCATGGCCGTGTGAATGGATTTAGCGGCCGCCCGGCTCGCGTTGATGGATTTGATCATGTCTCTCGCTGGCGAAGCAAAAGATGCGCGGCCCTCAGCTAAAGCGGGGCCATCCGGATTGATCGAGATCGAGCTGCGGCAGGTTTCACAGCTGTTCAATACGCTGGACCCATCGCCGTTTCGTGACAGTGATCTTGCCCTCGAAGCTGCTGACTACGTTGTCGACCGGGCGAGGGATCTGCCTAAAGACGTGCCTATCGAAATCGTCATTCACCTGCCGCCGGACGAACTGTCGAAGGCGTCGGCCGTCGATATCTCCCGCGCCGTGAAAAACTATTTCGCGATGCGCGTTCGTCAGGCTTCGGCCGAACTGCGCGAAAAGTTCAAGACCGGTCGGCTGTCGCTCCTTATAGGGCTTGTGATCCTGTCGGCTTGTTTTCTGATCGGATTGTCGCTGTTTCACAGCTTCAAGGAAGGCCCGTTCGCTGAAATCGTCAGGGAGAGCTTCGTCATCTTCGGCTGGGTCGCAATCTGGAAGCCGTCCGAAATCCTCCTGTATGAATGGCCTCCCATAGCCCGCCGCCGGAAGCTGTTTCGGCGCTTGTCAGAGGCGACGGTGACGGTCAACACCGGATCCTGACCGGCCGGGCGGGCCCGGCCTGACGCGCCGTGTGGCGAAAATCTTACCAAATGATAATTCGGTTCCGCGCAATCGGACGCAACGCTATCCTTACGCATTAGGCTTACCAAGAGATTGGAGCCGACCTTTAACCCTTGGCCTCGCCGGGTGATCTAATGTCCCGGCTCTGACATTCGTATGAGCTTGCAGCGAGCATTTTTACGAATGTCAGAACCCGAGGGACATTAGAAACTTATATTTGCTAGTGGTCCTTTGATTCCAACATTCGCAAGAACGCCTGCTGAAACGGGGTGCGAATGTTAGAATCGGACCACCAGGTCCCGAACAAAGGGTAATGCCATGCGCGCAATTCTGTCTCTGGCCTTTCTGATGGGCGCCTCATTGATCGGCACCTCTGTGACGGCATTGGCCGACACCGGACCGGTGATCGTCATTCCCGGCCGTCCGGGTGTGCCCGTTTTCATTAACGGCCGCGAGGTGTCGTACTCCGTGGTCGAGGGCGATTGGGGCAGGGCGAAGAGCTTCACCGTCCAGCCGACCGTCTATGGCGGCTGGCACAATTACGAACCGCCGCAGGTCGGACATTATTATCCGAGCGCCGGGCGCATGCCGGGCTATGGCCGCTACGAGATCGAGCCGCCGCCGGACCGTGTCTTGCCGAAACCGGCTGCGGCCTACCATCAGTCATGGTCGGCGGAATCCGCGCCGCCAGCGCCGCAGCCCGAAAACAATATCGGGGTCTCGGTGTACCCGCAGGCCGGTTATCCCGCGCCCTATCCGCCGCGGGTCATTCCCGCGCAGCCCTTCAATCCGCAGGGCGGCCAGCGTTTCAGGAATTGAACGACAAGAAGCCTACCAATAAAAAACGTAGTAACAGGAGAGTACGAGTATGCGTAACAGGATGACAGGAAGGATCGCCGCACTGGCTGCGACGATTGCCGCGACACTCAGTGCAGCGCCGGCGATGGCCTGCTACAGCGGTTGTTCGCAGGGTTTCAATTTCGGCACCGATTACAGCTATGGCTGCGGTGGTGGCTACGGCGGCTGCGGCGGCGGTTACGGCACTGCTTATTACGGTCACGCCTACCGTGAACACTTGACGGACCCGACAGGGCCACGCTCTGCCGTTGGACCGCAATATTACTACGTCAATCAGGGTCCTTATTACACCGGCCCCGGCTCCGTTGCGCCCGCGCCGACCTATCAGGAGCGCGCGGTGGGCGGCTGGTACAGCACCAGCGATCCTTATTATTATGGCTATTACGGCGGCCCTTACGCCAATGCCACCAGCCATCTTTACGATGGTGCTTATGTCGGTGGTCCGGCGGTGTATTCCTATCGCTGGCATAGGCGCCACGGCATTTCGCGCAGCTATTACCGTTCGCGGTCTTACGGCCAGAGATATTACAACGCGCCGCGCTCGGGTGCGCGTTACGGCTATGCCGGACCGCGCAATCAGGGCGAGCGCATGCGCATTTACTGATCGCGTCCACGAAGCAGAATTGCGAAACGCCCGCTCGCGCAGCGGGCGTTTTCATTTAGAGCGTGATCTCGAAAACTGTTCCTCAATCCCGGAGAAGCGGCGGTTTCGCCGCGTCTCGAAAGATGAGGATGCGCTGCCATCATGATTCGAGACGGCGCAAAAGTGCCTCCTCACCATGCGGAGTTACTTCATCAGGCCAAGCCGCGTCGCGCCGATATAGAGCGCGAGCGCGGTTGCGTTCGACACGTTCAGGCTCTTGATCTCGCCCGGCATGTCCATGCGCGCGACGATGCCGCAGGTCTCGCGGGTGAGCTGGCGCAGGCCCTTGCCTTCCGCCCCCAGCACCAAAGCGAGCGGCGCTTGCAATGCGACGGCGCTGAGATTTTCACTGCCTGCGCTGTCGAGCCCGACGGTCATGAAGCCGGTGTCTTTCATTTCCGCCAGCGCGCGGGCGAGATTCTGTACGCTCACCATCGGCACCAGTTCGAGCGCGCCGGATGCGGACTTCGCCAGCACGCCGGTCGCCTCGGGACTGTGGCGCGCGGTGGTGACGACGGCTTTCACCGCGAAGGCGGCCGCAGAGCGCAAAATCGCGCCGACATTGTGCGGATCGGTGATCTGATCCAGCACCAGCACGATGCCGTCGCGCGGCATGTCCTCGATGTCAGGTGAGGGCAGGGGATCGGCCTCGGCCAGGAGCCCCTGATGCACCGCATCAGGGCCGAGCCGCCGGTCGATGTCGCTGGGCCGGACGATCTCCGGCGTCACCGGGGTGTCGATATTTTCCTCGGCCAGACGCCGCGCGGCGTTTTCGGTGAGGGTGAGCTTGCGGATGGTGCGCTGCGGATTGGCCAGCGCCGCCACCACGGTGTGCCAGCCATAAAGGATGATGGGTCCCTCGCCACGCGGTGACCGCTCGCGTGTGAAGCCGGAGCGGCCTCCCTCCCGGCGCGGTCCACCCTTAAAGCCCTTGAAGCGTTGATTCCGGTTCCGATCACTCATGACGGGCTTGTCCCATGGCGGGGGAATATTGGCAATTTGCTGTTTTGCGGCCGTCACCCGCCGGACATATTCCTGCTGGCGTTGGTTGACTTTGCCCCGCGCCTTCGCCCATAAACGCGCCAACCGGGCGCCCGGGTTCGGGCACGCTCTTTACCGTCATCGATGACCGTTTGGCCGCTGCTTTCGGTGGACGCGGTCTCAATGACGTGAGCGGGGGAGTGTCCCGAGTGGCAAAGGGAGCTGACTGTAAATCAGCCGCCGTATGGCTTCGAAGGTTCGAGTCCTTCTTCCCCCACCAACTATCCGAAAAGGGCAGTCGAAAGACTGCCCTTTTCGATGTGTCGGTTGTCCCGCCAGAATTTTTTAAAGTTTGTTCTTGTTGCGATGGGGCCAGATCGCGACAACGATAAGCACCGCGACGATGAGAATGATCCCGATCATCGTCTGTATGATGCCGAAATTGAGACTGTCGCGGGCAACGAACAAAGCCGCGATGGGAGCTGCGGCAAACATCACCACGCGCAGGATCAAGGCCATATTGGTCCCCAAGCTCGAACCATATTATCGAAGCATATCGATTATATCTGCGTGGGTGTATGCTTTATGTCAAACGCGGTATGCTCTGCGCGACAAAAAGCGAGTCGTTGTGATGCGACAAACATCCCTAAGATCGACTATGCTGCTGGTGCAGAGCCGATGTGAAGCGTGTCGAATGGTAGCCTAATCTTTTGTGCGCTATTATCGCACGTAAGTTGTATTCTCCAAAACGGTCGTGACCCAAGCGGTTGGATATCGACGCAGTGAGGTATGCTGGAATGCGCTCTGCAGGAATGTGGATCAACCTCTTGGTTGCGGGGGCTTTGGCGTGCGGGTTGATCGGGAAGGCCGGGGCGCAGGCGCCCGGCGGTCCGCCGCCCGCAGTCGGTGTCATCGAGGCGATCAAGCGGCCGATCATTCAGACCAACGAGTTTCTGGGGCGTATCGAGGCGGTCAACCGCGTGGCGATCGTCCCCCGTGTGACGGCTTTCCTGGATAAACGACTTTTCACGGAGGGTGCCGAGGTCAAACAGAACGACCCGCTCTATATGCTCGAACGGGGCCCTTTCGAGGCCGATCTGGCTTCGAAGAAGGCAATTGTCTTGCAACTCCAGGCTACGCTGGAAAACGCCAAGCTCACGACCGAACGTCAGCGCATCCTGCTCAGCGGTCCCGCCGGTCAGCAATCCAACTACGATGCCGCTTTGGCTAATCAGCGCTCTCTGGAAGCGCAGGTCATGTCCGCGCAGGCGCAGGTTCAGGCCTCCCAGATCAATCTCGATTACACCGACATCCGCTCTCCCATCGACGGCAAGATCGGGCGGACCGCGGTGACCGAAGGCAACGTCGTCAATCCGAATTCAGGCACGCTGACGACGATCGTCAGTCAGGATCCGATGTATGTAACATTCCCTGTCTCGGTGCGCGAGGCGATCGAGCTTCGATCGCGTTACGCCCAGAAGGGCGGGTTCAGCGCCGTGGTGATCCGGCTGCGTTTGCCGGACGGCAGGCAGTTCGAGCAGAAGGGCGAATTGAATTTCGTCAACAACACCATCGCGCAGAATACCGACACCATCACGCTTCGCGGCGTCATCCCAAATCCTACGCTTTATGGTCCGCCGACCGTGACCAACACACTGCGTGAACTGACCGACGGGGAATTCGTCACGGTCCTGCTGGAAGGTGTGCAGCCCGTGGAGGTATTGGCGATTCCACGCTCCGCCGTGCTCACCGATCAGCAGGGAGACTACGTTTTTGTCGTGAATGCCGACAACAAGGCGGAGCAGCGCCGTATTCAGCTGGGTCAGTCGACTACCACCTTGGCCTCCGTCGTTAGCGGGCTTGCCCTCGGTGACAAGGTTGTCGCCGAAGGCGTGCAGCGGGTTCGTCCGGGACAGCCGGTTACGCCGGGGCCGGCGAGTGCCCTGATCCAGCAGAGCCTGAAAGCTGCGGCTACCGAAGGGCCCGTTCGACCGGACACGGTCAGCCCTCCCAGCGGCAAACCGGCAGGCAATAATCCATGATTTCTGCCGTTTTCGTCGATCGCCCCCGCCTTGCAATCGTCATTGCGATTGTCATTACGCTTGCCGGTGGCCTTGCGCTGCTGCAGATACCGGTCGCGCAGTTTCCGGACATCGTGCCACCGCAGGTGACGGTGACCGGCACCTTTCCGGGTGCATCCGCCGACGTCGTCGAATCCAGTGTCGCGCAGCCTCTGGAAGCGCAAATCGTGGGTGTCGATCGCGCCCTTTATATGAAATCGACCAGCGGCAATGACGGCAGCTATACGCTGACGGTATCCTTTGCGCTCGGGACCAACCCCGACATCAACACCGTCAACGTCAACAACCGCGTGCAGACCGCGCTGTCGCAATTGCCGACGGAGGTTCAGCAGCAGGGCCTTGTGGTCCAGAAAAGGTCATCCGCGGTTCTGCAATTTATCGTTCTCTACAGCGACAACGGTGAGCAGGACCCGCTGTTCATCACCAACTACGCGATCATCAATGTGCTCGATGCAATTTCGCGCACGGCCGGTGTCGGACAGGCGACCTTGTTCGCAAAGATGAACTACTCGATGCGAATCTGGTTCGATACGCAGCGGCTCACCAGTCTTAATCTCGCGCCGTCCGATGTCATCGCTGCCATCCGTGCCCAGAGCGTTCAGGCGCCGGTTGGCCGCATCGGTGCGCGGCCGGTCAGCGATCAGCAGCAGTTCCAGTTCAACGTCCAGACGCAAGGCAGGCTGACGACAGCCGAGCAATTCGGCAAGATCGTTCTGCGGGCAAATCCGGATGGATCGGTGCTGCGGATCAGCGACGTCGCCCGCGTCGAGATCGGTGCGCAGAATCTCGACAGCGAATCCCGCATTGATGGCAAGCCCGGTGTTCCAATCGGCATTTACCTGTCTCCCGGAGCCAATGCGGTGACCACGGCCAAGGCCGTGCAGGCGACCCTGCAAAGGCTGTCCGCGCGTTTTCCGCCAGGGCTGACTTATCTTGTTCAATACGATTCCACGACCTTCGTGAGCGACACCATCACCGAAGTGCTCAGGACGCTGGGTGAGGCTTTCGTCCTCGTGGTGCTCGTGGTGTTCCTGTTTTTGGGAAATCTCCGAGCAACCATCATTCCGGCAATCGCGGTTCCGGTCAGCCTGATCGGCACGTTCGCTCTGCTGCTCGCCTTTGGGTATTCCGCCAACACCGTGTCGCTGCTTGCGATGGTGCTCGCCATCGGCATCGTGGTCGATGACGCCATCGT
>DASWQB010000557.1:0-9747 GCA_036398335.1 Afipia sp.
GGAGGGGCTTCAGCCGTTGACAAGAACCCTCTTTGTATCTCGTTCCCGAGACCATCATAAAGCCGGCAGCGATGAAACGACTGCGCAGCACCATCATTCAGACAGGCCTTGACGCGATGTCGCTCACCGGCGCGCACCGCCTGCTGCAGCCGATGTTCGGCGGCGTCGGTCTCATTCTGATGCTGCACCATGTGCGCCCGGCGCAAGATACGGACTTTCGTCCCAACCGCCACCTGGAAATCACGCCTGACTTTTTACGCATTGCGCTGGAGCATCTGCGCACTCAGGGTTTCGATATCATCAGCATGGACGAAGCAAACCGGCGCATGAGCGCGCGTGATTTCTCCAGGCGTTTCGTCACGTTCACTTTCGACGACGGCTATCGCGACAATCGCGATCATGCATTGCCGGTGATGCGGGAATTCGGCGCGCCCTTTATCGTCTATGTCGCGAGCGATTTCGCGCAAGGCACCGGGCGGCTGTGGTGGGTGACGCTGGAACGCGCCATCGCAAACACCGCGACTATAGAGATTGAGATCGGCGGCGCGCAGGTTCGTGTCGATACCTCCACAGCGCAGAACAAGCAGGCCGCGTTCATTCAGATCCATGACCGGCTGCGGAGTTTGCCGACCGATCAGGATGTGCAGGACGAAGTCAGTGCGCTGGCGCGGCACTGCGGTATCGACGACGCGGCCATCGCGCGTGAATTGTGCATGTCCTGGGATGAACTGAAAACATTCGCCGCCGATCCGTTGGTGACGATCGGCGCGCATACGGTCAGCCATTGCAATCTGGCGCACGAAAGTCCTGAAACTGCGAAGCAGCAGATGCAACAGAGCCGGGAGCGGGTCGAGGCGGCGCTGGGTCAAAGGGTGCGGCATTTTGCCTACCCCTACGGCGATAAATCGGCCGCCGCTTCGCGCGAATTCGCCATGGCCGCCTCACTTGGCTTTGACACCGCGGTGACCACGCGACCGGGCATGCTGTTCGCCGATCACGCCCGTCATCTCACTGCGCTGCCGCGCATTTCGCTGAACGGCAATTATCAAACCGGACGGTTTTTGCCAGTCCTGACATCGGGCGCCGCGACTGCGATATGGAACGGTTTTCGCCGGATCGATGCAGCGTGAAGCTTCGATCGAAACTGCCGTTAAGCTTTTTCGTCTCCAAAGCTTTGAGCGATTCTAATCTCATCCAATCCCCAATACTGTTTTCGAGGATGACGCTGATGCCGATTTGACCGATTGAGTGTTGGCAATCCCTGCTTACACGACATCGGAACCGGCATCATGACGATACCCTTTCTCGCCGCGTCTGCGGTCAATGCCCTTCTGCCGCACGATCTGTCGCCATGGAACATGTTCGTGAATGCGGACATCGTCGTCAAAGTGGTGATGATCGGACTGGCCTTCGCCTCATTCGTCACATGGACGGTATGTGTCGCGAAAATGCTGGAGCTCCGCAGCGAAACCGGCATCGCGCGCACGCGCCTTGCCACGCTCGAGCAAAGTAAAACGCTGGCGGACGTGGCGCACGAGACCCGCAATGATTCCGACGCCGTGGCCCTGCTTGTGCAATCGGCGGAGCGCGAGGCAAGCCTGTCCGATGTCACCTTCGATAGCGGCTTCACCGACCGCGCCGCGTTGCGGCTCGAGCGCGTACAGGCCGCGATCGCACGCCGCATCGCGCGCGGTACGGGCATCCTCGCCACCATCGGCGCGACCGCGCCTTTCGTCGGCCTGTTCGGCACGGTGTGGGGCATCATGAATTCCTTCATCGGCATATCGGAAGCGCACACCACAAACCTTGCCGTCGTCGCCCCCGGCATCGCCGAAGCATTGCTGGCGACCGCGCTCGGCCTGATCGCGGCGATCCCGGCGGTGGTGATCTACAATCATCTGGTGCGCCTCATCACCAGTTATCGCGCATTGCTGAGCGATGCCGCAGCGCAGATCATGCTGCTCATCAGCCGCGAACAGGGCCGTTCGCACCGCATCTCGCGCGCTGCGGAATAAAAAAGACCAGTCATAATCAAAGAGACAAGCCATATCAAAGAGACAAGCCATGGGCGCGAAACTCGGCGGCAATCTTTCCTCCGCGCAAGACGATCTTGAGATCACACACGAGATCAACGTCACGCCCTTCATCGATGTGATGCTCGTGCTGCTCATCATCTTCATGGTGGCCGCACCGCTGGCAACCGTCGATCTCGGGGTCGATCTGCCCGCGAGTTCGGCGCAGCAACAGCCGCGTCCTGATAAACCGGTGTTCATCACCGTAAAACCGGATTTGTCGCTCGCTATCGGTGAGGACGTCGTGGCCCGCGACGCACTGAAGGGCGCGCTCGATGCGGCGACCAGCGGCAAGAAGGACGATCGCGTTTTCCTGCGCGCCGACAAGGTCATCAGCTATGGCGATTTGATGGAGGTGATGAACCTGCTTCGCAACGCCGGCTATTTGAAAGTAGCGCTGGTCGGCCTTGAGGCCCCGGGCGATTCGAAATGACGACGCTCGCGCTTCATGGCCGTATTGACCAGATCGAGCTGCGGCGATGGGGTATCGCTGCCGTTAGCGTCGCGCTGTTGCATGCGGCGCTGATCGCGGGCTATTTTCTCTGGCACATCAATTCTGAGCCTTCCGGCAAGCCGCTCGAAGCGATCTCGATCGACCTTGCGCCATCGACCGCATCTCCGCAGCAGCAGACCGCCGATGTCGCGCCGGGGCCGGCCATGAAGGCCGCCGACGCGCCGGCGCCTGAGCCGGAGCGGCAAAAGGCAATCGAAGAAACCATCGCGCCGACACCGCCGCAGGAAAATCCGGCCGTTGTGGCGCCGCCGGAAAAAAAGGTGAAGCCGGAGCCGGTGCGCGAGACACCGAAGCCTGTCGTCAAACAGCGGCCGAAAAAATCCTCGGATACGCCCGCACCGCGCACCAGCGCAGCGCCGCGCGCGGAGCGTCAGGCCGCGGCGCAGGAGGCCCGTTCGGGAGCATCCGCAGCCGCTGCGCTTGCGACCTATCGTCAGCGCCTCAATGCGCATCTGCAACGCTTCAAGAGCGGCGGCGCGGGCGCAGGCGGCAGCGTGATGGCGATATTTACCGTCAGCCGGGGCGGCGGCGTCTCCGGCGTGCGCGTCGCGCGATCATCCGGCAATTCCGCGCTCGATAGCGAGGCTCTCTCGACCATCCGCCGCGCGCAGCCATTGCCGCCGATCCCGCCGGAAATTCCGCAATCGTCGCTGACCTTTCCCGTACCGTTCAGTTTCGGCGGCCGCTGAATAAATCGCTAACGCGGCTGGCCGGGATTACACGACCGATTGAATACCGAGTTTTCTCCGGCCGGGCCTTTTCAAAGCACAAAACCGCTCGAACGCTTTTATCAAAGCAATAAAACCCCGGGCACGGCGCGCTATCGTCCGCGTTGGCCGCAATACGGCGGCTAAAATTCGGAGAGCGAACTTGGAAAATCCGGGGCGAAGAGACTTTCTTTTAAAGACCACCGCGCTTGCAGGCGCGGCCGTGTTTGGCGCAGGTGGCGCGTCATTCGGCCAGCAAGGCGATGTGCCGTTCGATCTCGTCATTCGCGGCGGCGAGGTGATCGATCCGAGTCAGAATTTGCGCGGCGTGCGCGACGTTGCAATTCGTCTTGGGCAAATCGTGGCTGTGGAGCCCAATATCGCGCCGGAGCGCACCAGACAAAACATCGACGCCAAGGGCAAGCTGGTGACGCCGGGGCTGGTCGATCTGCATACACACATATACGCGTATGGATCGGCTATCGGCATTCCGCCCGACGAGCTGGTGCCATTCTCGGCCACCACCACTTACGTCAGCGCGGGCGATGCAGGCGCCAACAACTTCGCGGCGTTCAAGCGGGCACTGGTGGCGCAATCGCGAAGCCGGGTGTTCGCCTTCGTCAACATCTCCACCATCGGTCTTGCAGGTTTTCCGGTCGGTGAGACCGTGAATATCAAATATGCCGATGCGGAGGCGACTGCCCGCACCATCGCCGAAAATCAGGACATCGTGCTTGGCGCGAAAGTGCGTGAGACGCTGGCCATCGTCGGCGACAACGGCATCGAGCCGCTTAAACGTGCGATCGAAGCTGTGGAGCGCTCCGGCACCAAGGGCCGGGTGATGTGCCATATCGGCGACGCGCCCGGCGACCTTCAGGTGCTGGTGAATCAGCTGCGTCCCGGCGACATCCTCACTCACCCCTACAGCAGCCTTGGCAACAACACCGTTCAGAACGGCAAGGTTCTGCCGGCCTTGCTGGAAGCAAAGAAGCGCGGCGTGCTGATCGATGTGGGACATGGCGCGGGCAGCTTCAACTTCGACATCGCAGCGGCGGCGATCCAGCAAGGGCTGACCTTCGATACGATCTCAAGCGACGTTCATGTGGTCGCGGCGAATACGCCGAGCCAGCCTTATCTTCCATGGGTGCTCAGCAAATTTCTTGCGCTTGGCTTTTCGCTGGAAGACGTGATTGCCGCAGCGACGATCAAGCCCGCCACCATTATCGGCAAAATCCCAAAACTCGGCACGCTTCAGATCGGGGCGCCCGCAGACGTGTCGATCCTCGAACTGGTCGAAGGCCCGGTGCAGTTGCTCGACACCTCGAATAATCCGCGAACCGGCAAGGCCTACCTGAAACCTGTACAGACGATCAGGGGCGGCGTTCCGTTCGGCCGGCCTTACAAGCTGCCGTTCTCCGCGACATAGGCACCGCAACTGTCGGTCAGACCTAATGGGGGCTTCGGTCGCAAATGGACCGAAGCCCTAATCTTTTGTTAGATTTGACATATTTCCTTAACGGGCGCCGCTCACGATAAGCGGCGTTGATGCGCCAGCGCTTGCCAGCGCGGCACAGGTGGGGTTTTATGTGGACTGAAACTCCGTTTGACGCGGCGCGCTCTCAACCAGGGAAATGATATGACCAAAATCCGGCTGCTGCCCTTGTTATTCGCAGGTCTGACCGTGCTGTTCGCGCCATCGGCCTTCGCACAGAGTTACAACACCAGCGACAGCGACCAACCCGGCTACATTCCGAGCGCGGCGGAAGAAGAGCTTGCGCCGGAGTTCAAGCGAACGATGGTGTTTTATCGCAGCACCGAAGCCCCCGGCACCATCGTCATCAGCACTTCCGAGCGATTCCTTTATGTTGTTCAAGGCAACGATCGTGCGTTGCGCTATGGCATCGGCGTCGGCCGCGAGGGATTCCAGTGGCAGGGCCTGGTGAAGATTTCGCGCAAGCAGGAATGGCCGGACTGGACGCCGCCGCCGGAAATGATCGAACGCCAGCCCTATCTGCCGCGCTTCATGGCCGGCGGCCCGGGCAATCCGATGGGCGCGCGCGCGCTCTATCTCGGCGCGACCGTCTATCGCATTCACGGTACAAACGCTCCGCAGACCATCGGCACAGCCGTGTCGTCAGGATGTTTCCGGCTGGTCAATGCCGACGTGACCGATCTTTACGAACGCGTGCCGGTTGGCACCAAGGTCATCATCCGGCAGAAACCGCAAATCTAAGCGCCACGCGATCGCGCGGCGGCCCGATGGGCCGCCTTCTTTTCGATGATCCGTTTTCCATTTTTATAAGTGAGACTCTTTAATGAGCTTCCTTTCGCGCACCTTTCGTTCCGGACTTTTCCTCGGCCTTATTGTCGCCTTCGCCGTCGCGGCCGCCGCCATCGCCTATGAGCGCTATGACACGCAAACCCTGAAACGCACGCTTCGCCGCGGCGCGGTCGCGTGCGGCGTGAACACCGGACTGCCCGGCTTCGCCAAGCAGGACGACAAGGGCAACTGGTCGGGCTTTGACGTCGATATCTGCCGCGCCGTTGCCGCGGCGATCTTCGACGACCCGACCAAGGTGAAATTCGTTCCGCTTGAAACAAATGACCGTCTACAGGCGTTGCAGGATCGCAGGATTGACCTCTTGTCCCGCAACACGACATGGAGCATGTCGCGCGAGACCCAGTACAATTTGAATTTCGCGGCGATTTCTTACTACGACGGCCAGGGTTTCATGGTGCGCCGATCGCGTAACATCGATTCCGCGCTCGAGCTCGGCGGCAGCAAGGTTTGCGTTCAAAGCCAAACCACGACGCAGCTCAATCTGGCGGATTACTTCCGGGTCAACAACATGACCTATCAGGAAATGAAATTCGACAGGATCGACGATCTGATCAAGGCCTACGAATCCGGCCAGTGCGACGTGCTGACGACGGACGCTTCACAGCTTTATGCCTATCGCCTGAGACTGGCCACGCCGCAGGATCACGTGATTCTTTCCGAGATCATATCGAAAGAGCCGCTCGCTCCCGTGGTGCGCCAGCGCGACGACGAATGGCTCTTGATCGCCAAATGGACCATCTACGCCATGCTCAACGCCGAAGAGCTTGGCGTGACCTCCAAGAACATCGACGAAGCCCTGAAATCGAAGAAGCCGGACGTGATGCGGCTGGTCGGAACCGAAGGTGCTTACGGCGAAGAAATAGACCTGACCAAAGACTGGGCTGCGCGGATCATCCGCCACGTCGGTAATTACGGTGAAGTGTACGACCGCAATGTCGGCATCGACACACCGCTGAAAATTCCGCGTGGCCTGAACCAGTTGTGGAACGCCGGCGGCATTCAATATGCCCCGCCGATCCGTTAAGAGCGCCATGTGAGCGAGCCGATTCCCTATCGCCCCGTTGTCGCGGGCACGCGGATCGGCCACGTTCATCTCAAAGTGGCCGATCTTGACCGTGCACTTGGATTTTATGTCGGCGTGCTCGGTTTTGAACTGATACAGAAATACGGCGATCAGGCCGCCTTCATTTCAGCCGGCGGCTATCACCATCATATCGGGCTCAATACCTGGGAGAGCAAAGGCGGTCACCCGCCTGCCCCCGGCACAACGGGGCTGTTTCATACCGCGATCCTTTATCCGACGCGGGCCGCCCTGGCCAATGCGCTGCAAAGACTGATCGACGCAAAAATTCCCCTCGACGGCGCGAGCGATCACGGCGTCAGCGAGGCGCTTTACTTGCGCGATCCGGACCAGAACGGCGTCGAACTTTATCGCGACCGGCCTGAATCCGAATGGCCCCGCAATGCCGACGGTTCGCTGGCAATGTTCACGCGGCGTCTCGATCTCGACGATCTGATGCGCGCGGCGAAGATCAGCTAGCCCCAGCCGAATGCAACTGCCGCGCGATAGGTGATGAACGCGGCGAGATAGGCCAGCACCAGCATGTAGGCGAAGGTGATGAACATCCATCGCCAGCCGCCGGTTTCCCGCCTGATCACGGCAAGCGTCGAAGCGCATTGCGGCGCGAAAATGTACCACGCGAGCAACGCGAGCGCCGTCGCAAGGCTCCATTCATTCGCCAGCCTCTGGCCGATCTGCGAGGCTGCGTCCTCGCCGCCGGCTATCGCGTAAACGGTGCCGAGCGAGGCGACCGCGACTTCACGTGCCGCCATGCCGGGAATGAGCGCCACGCTGATCTGCCAGTTGAACCCCACGGGCGCGAGCACCGGTTCAATCCAGCGGCCGATGATGGCAGCTAAACTGTAGTTGATCGCAGGTTCGCTCGCGCCGGCCGGCGGTCGCGGAAACGATGCGAGAAACCAGATCAGCACCATCATCGAGAAAATCGTGGTGCCAGCCCGGTAGAGAAACGCCTTCACGCGGGTATAGAGCGCGATTGCAATGCTACGCAGCCGCGGCAGCTTGTAGTCCGGCAATTCCAGCATGAAAGGCGGCGTCGCACTTTCGCGCCAGAAAAAATGATTGGCGACGAATGATACGGCCAGCGCGCTGCAAATCCCGATTGTATAAAGCCCGAACATCACAAGACCCTGTAACCGGATGAAGCCCCACACCGGTGTATCGGGAACAAATGCCGAGATGATGAGCGTATAGACCGGAATGCGTGCCGAGCACGTCATCAGCGGCGCGACAAGGATAGTGGTGAGCCTGTCGCGCTTGTTGTCGATCACGCGCGTCGACATGATGCCCGGGATCGCACAGGCAAAACTTGAGAGCAGCGGGATGAACGCGCGGCCATGAAGGCCAGCGCCGCCCATGATGCGGTCCATCAGGAACGCCGCGCGTGCCATGTAGCCCACATCCTCAAGCAGCAGAATGAAAAGGAAGATGATGATAATCTGCGGCAGGAAAACGAGAACGCTGCCGACACCGGAAATCACTCCGTTCTGGATGAAGCTCTGCACCAATCCTTCAGGCAATATATCGTGCACGCCCGCGCCCAGCGCATCGAAGCCGCCTGAGATCAAATCCATCACAGGCTGGGCCCAGGCGAACACCGCCTGAAACATGACGAATAACACCGCAAGAAGGATCAGCAATCCCCAAACAGGATGCAGCAACACCGAATCGGCCCGTCCGGTGAACGTGTCGGGACGCGCAGGCTCACTCACCGCCGACTTGATAACGCGATCAGCTTCACGCTGCGCGGTGCGCAAATCCGAGCTGCTCGGGGGCGCCCATGTGCTGTCAACGATCTGCCCCGCGCCGCTTGTCGCCAGATCATCGAGCCTGTGCAGAAGATCGTCGGTGCCAGCGCGGCGAACCGCAGTCGATGTCACCACCGGAATGCCAAGTTCGGACGAGAGCTTACCCAGATCAATCTCGATGCCGCGGTGGGACGCGATATCGATCATGTTGAGGATCAGCAGCATCGGCCGCCCGGCGCGCTTCAGCTCAAGTACGAGACGAAGCGCGACGCGTAGATTGGTCGCGTCCGCAACACACAAAAGAAGGTCGGGCGGGATTTCGCTCGCGAGCTTGCCAAGCACGACATCGCGGGTGATCTCTTCGTCAGGGCTGCGTCCGCGAAGCGAATAGGTACCGGGCAGATCGACCAGCTCGATCCGATGTCCTGACGCTGTTTGAAATGCGCCAGACTTTCGCTCCACGGTTACGCCCGGATAGTTCGCAACTTTCTGCCTGCCGCCCGTCAAGGCGTTGAACAGAGCCGTCTTGCCGCTGTTTGGCGTGCCGACGAGGGCGAAGCGCCAGGCCCTGATCGCGAGGGTCATGCTATTCCAATCAGATCACAATAATTGCCATCGCCTCGCGCCGGCGCAGCGCGATCGTCGTATTGTTGACCCGCACCGCGATAGGATCGCCCCCGACGGGACCTTCGTGCAAAATCTCCACGGCGGCGCCTTCAACAAAGCCGAGTTCGAGAAGACGCCGTTCGATTTCCGCTGCGGGCACGCCGTTATGATCGGCGTCGACCACGATGGCATCGATCAGGCCGCGAAAGCCCCGGCGGGCCAGTCCTAATGACGCTTTCTGCTTTTGTCCGTCGCCGGTCATCGCTCATCCTTGCGGAATGAACTGGACCAGCGCCGGCTTGCAATCAAGTCAATGACGGTTGATTGCCCTCATGCTTAGAACGGTTTTAAATTGGGATGAGATCTCACGACGCCAGCGCCTTCATCTCTTTATATAGATCGGCCTTGCCCTCGAAACCGATGCCCGGCAGGTCGGGCATGGTGATGTGGCCATTCTCAACACGCACGCCGTCCGGAAATCCGCCGTAGGGCTGAAACAGGTCGGGATAGCTTTCGTTACCACCCAAACCAAGGCCCGCGGCAATGTTCAACGACATCTGATGCCCGCCATGCGGCACACATCGCGATGGTGACCAGCCATGGGTTTTCAGAACATCGAGCGTGCGCTGATATTCGCACAACCCATAGGACAGCGCGCAGTCGAATTGCAGCCAGTCG
>DASWQB010000558.1:0-2521 GCA_036398335.1 Afipia sp.
TCCCGAAAAGAACTGAGCGATCTCCACCGCGGCGGTCTCGGCGGCATCGGAGCCATGCACCGAGTTCTCGCCGATCGACTGGGCATGGGCTTTGCGGATGGTGCCTTCCGCCGCCTTGGCGGGATCGGTCGCACCCATCACATCACGGTACTTCAGGATGGCGCCCTCGCCCTCCAGAACCTGCACCACAACAGGGCCGGAAATCATGAAGTCGACCAGTTCGCCGAAGAACGGGCGCGCCTTGTGGACGGCATAGAAAGTCTCGGCCTGGCCACGTGTCATCTGAATCCGCTTCTGGGCGACGATGCGCAGACCCGCCTTCTCGATGATGGCGTTGATAGCGCCGGTCGAGTTGCGCGCGGTCGCGTCCGGCTTGATAATCGAAAAGGTGCGCTCAATCGCCATGTTTTGTCCTTGAAATATAGGAAGATAGGTTGCGGCGCTTATAGCGGCGCTCTTTGCAGACGGCAAGCGTCCGTCGGTCCTGGATCGAGAGTGTCCTTCGATACGAAGATTACGGCGATTTCATCAAGATGAACCTTGTCTGAAGGCTGCGTGGCAAAGCCGTTCAGTTTGCCGGACTAAGGTTTTATGTTGACCTGCCGCGTATCAGGGACTTCGCTAAGATCAAGTGATCGCGGCCCGATCGAACGGCGCAACAAGCGCCCTTGATGAGGAGAGTGAGATGTTACGCAAACTTGGCCTTGCACTTTTCGCAGTCGCGCTAATCGTCGGTAGCGCCTCTGTTACGTCCACGAGCGCATCGGCGCATGGCTGGGGTCGCGGCGGCGGCTGGGGTCATGGCGGTTGGGGACATGGCGGTTGGGGACATGGCGGCGGTTGGGGTCGCGGTGGCTGGGGTGGCGGCTGGCATCGCGGCTGGGGCGGACCGCGCTTTTATGGCGGCTGGGGTCCGCGCTTTTACGGCGGCCCCGTTTTTTACGGTGGCGGATGCGTTGTGCGCCGCTGGGTGCCAACCCCATGGGGCTGGAGAGTGCGCTGGGTCAATCGCTGCTTCTGAGCAAAAAAACCCGCTTCTGTTTGATTGAATTCGGAACATGTCCCGGCTGCCCCGCAGCCGGGATTTTGCTTTTTGTGCCTGCTCCGAAATGGTTCCGGTTCCGGATCGATAAAAATTTACACACGAGTCACCACGATGAGCGATGACCGGAAACATTCCTTTCCTCGGCGGATTGCAATCCTATGATCAATTTAAATCAAATTCGAATGGTGCCCGCCATGCCCCTTTCAACTGTCAATCCCGCGAGCGAAATGCAGATGGATCATTCCACCAGCCTGGCCGTCTGCAACGGTATCGGCGAGCGGCTGCGTGACCTGATGCGCCCCGGCGCCGGGCATTTGCCGCCGCGCCTCCAGCAGCTGATGGATCAGTTGCAACGGATTGATGACGCCCCCTCGATCGTGCCGGACATGAACGCTTCGGCCCGCGCGCGCTGATCGCGCCCGAAAAAGAATCACGGCGCGCATACATTCCATGCTGCTCTAGTGGAGTGGATTTGACATTCGCCACCCACCCAGCCGCGTGTGCTCTAAGCGAATGTCAAATCCAAAACTCCACTAGAAACTTATATTTGCTAGTGATCCTTTGATTCTAACATTCGCAAGAATGCCTGCCGAAACGGGATGCGAATGTTAGAATCGGATCACTAGGGCTTGCGTTTGGTCCCGGCTCCGGTGACAACGCGCCCATGCTGTCCATCAATGAAATCTCGATCCGGATCGCCGGACGATTGCTGATCGATTCCAGCTCGGCGCAGATCGTGCCGGGCGCGCGCGTCGGCTTTGTCGGTCGTAACGGCGTCGGAAAATCCACGCTGTTTCACGCCATCCGCGGCGATCTTCCGCTCGAGACCGGATCGATTTCCATTCCGCCGCGCTGGCGGGTTGGCTCGCTCGCGCAGGAGGCGCCCGACGGGCCGGAAAGTCTCGTCGAAGTGGTGCTCAAGGCCGATCTGGAACGCGACGCGCTGCTACGCGAGGCGGAAACCGCGCACGATCCCGGCCGCATCGCGGATATTCAAACGCGCCTTGTCGATATCGACGCGCATTCCGCGCCGGCGCGTGCGGCAGCGATCCTTTCAGGTTTGGGATTTTCGACCGCCGATCAGGCGCGTTCTTGTTCCGAATTCTCCGGCGGCTGGCGCATGCGCGTTGCGCTTGCGGCGACACTGTTTTCCGCGCCCGATCTGCTCCTGCTCGACGAGCCGACGAACTATCTCGACCTCGAAGGCACGCTGTGGCTCGAAGACCATCTGGCGAACTATCCGCGCACCGTGATCGTCATCAGCCATGACCGCGATCTGCTCGATACCTCAGTGGACCAGATCCTGCATCTGGATCGCGGCAAGCTCACGCTTTACAAGGGCACCTATTCGTCGTTCGAGGAACAGCGCGCGACGCGCGAAATGCTCGACGCCAAGCACGCCAAACGCCAGGCGGACGAGCGCAAACGCCTTCAGGACTTCGTCGACCGCTTCAAGGCCAAGGCGTCGAAAGCCAA
>DASWQB010000559.1:0-2618 GCA_036398335.1 Afipia sp.
GAGGGCATCGCCGCCTACTGCCCGCGAACAGACGACGAGGTTCGACCGGCCGAAATAGAGGAAGAGGTTGTAGCCGCCATCAGGGAGCGGCGTGAGAGGGGTCGCCGCAAATACGGCACGACTATGGAAAGAGACGACCTAACGCCCGCCCAATGGGTGCAGCATGCGCAAGAGGAAGCTATGGACCTGGCGATCTACCTCCAGCGCCTCAAGCGCGATCTCCAGAACGCCAAAATCTAGCCGTGCCGAAATGAAAACCCCGAATCAACAACCAGCTTCCACGGCATCGGCTACGATGCCTTGTTACACCTCTGCTTGTGGGCGTGTGACGCTGTATCATGGCGACAGCGAGGAACTCTTGCCGCATCTGAAAGGGTTCGATGCGGTGATAAGTGACCCGCCGTATGGGATCGGATGGAACACCGACTATACCCGCTTCACGTCTGGCTTCGACGTGCCGCGCACGAATCACAAGCGCGTGGCCAACGACGAAAAGCCGTTCGATCCTCGCCCGTGGATGCTCAAGATGCCCGTGGTGCTTTTCGGCGCTAACTGCTTCACTCAACATCTGCCCGTAGGCTCATGGCTTGTATGGGACAAACGCTTCGCCAACGGCAAGGCGTTCCTCGCCGATGGCGAGGTGGCGTGGATGAATCGAGGTCATGGCGTGTATATCTACAGCGAAACGGCGCAGGGATGCGTGCGGAAAGAGCCGGTGGAACATCCCACGCAAAAGCCCGTCGGCGTGATGGCGTGGTGCATGGAGAAAGCCAAGGTGCCAGAAGGTGCCGTGGTGCTCGATCCCTACATGGGGAGCGGGACAACTGGCATCGCCTGCATCCGCACCGGACGCCGATTCGTCGGCATCGAAAAGGACGCCGACCACTTCAAAACGGCGCGTGACCGAATCCACGCCGAACTCGCCCAGGGCGATCTATTCCTTGGGTGTAACGTCAAAAGTGCTGTCGCAGAGCCAGCGGAATAACATCATGAAAACACCAAAAAACTACGACGCTGGCTCTGTTGCCAGCCACGACTTGTTCGCCCCGTTTGTGGATGTGGGTGGTCCGGGAGCACCGTATTACATGCTCTGCATGGACGGCCCGACGCTGCTCGATCACTCGGTCCTTACCGAAGATGACGACTTCACCCATGAGTGGCACATCGACAACATGGGCGGCGAAATCTACGAGATCGAATTCAGCAAGGCCCCCGAACTCTGCACTCAGGTCTATCGCGGGAAGCTGCCCACGCGGGAAGCGTTCCTGACGATCATGGCCAACGTCGAAGATGCGCCTTCTTGGGCGAACAGTGAATTGTCCCAACCGGAGTTGGGATAGCACATCATTATGGCTCTCCCGAAATACCAGCGAATCAAAGAAACAACTATATGACCAACGATCCTGCCAACCCCGAATACAACGCCAAGGCCCGTGATATCATCATGGATCTCTCCCCGTTCTACGATCCTAACCACAGGTGCGGAATCGTCCGCGAGCACGTCTTTAAGGACTATCTAATCGAGCTTCGGGAACGTCATCGCCTGGCGCTGGAGAGTAAATACTGCCTTTGGGACTATCACTCCCAAACCGGACTCTACTTAACCGAATGCGATCACGAGTATTTTTTCGACTTGGGTCGCAAGCGCGATGTCCCATTCAAATTCTGCCCATTCTGCGCGGGCAATATCACGGCGATGTAATGCTTTTCCAGAACGTCGAGTCTAGCCGCGACGAAAGGCGGCCCGAAACCTGAGACCTGAGAGTAGCTGAACGTCGTCGGCTGCGACGACTTGTTCAGCGGTGCCCGAACCACCTACAATCCCACCATGGAAATCACTCTGACATCCTCGCAATTCGTGGCGCTAAAGCGGCTGCCCGCCGAAATCCCGGTCGATACTCGCGACGAATCGACCGACCTCCGCAACTTGCCACGCTATCTCGCCGCCCTCGAAACCATCGTTGGAAAACCCGCAATGAATGACGCGCTCGCCACTGGCGAACCGATCACTATCCGCGTCGATTGGTCCCGCTGAACGCCGGTCAGCATCCGACCGCGCCACAGGAGCCTAAATCTAACTAGAGGCGTTATCGCGGTCGGATGCCTGCACTGGTTCTGGCCCTTTGAATTACCAACAAACACTGAATACACCACACCAATGATCGGGAAACTACTAGGAACTGCTATCCGCGTCGTCACGCTGCCAGTTGATGCAGCCAGCGCGGGCTTCGACATACTCACGGGCGGCACCGGAAAGAAACGGAGCCGCACGAATGATCTCAACTGCTCGCCATTCGGGGACTTGGAACGCCTCCGGGACCGGATCGCGGAAGCGGCCGACGATATCGACGACGATTGATCGCCAGAACGATCAAAGCCCATCCATGGGCGCACCTGAAAACACACCATGACCGACACCGCCACATTGCCAGCAATGGCCAGCCTGAAACTAAAAACCCGCTCCAACTGCGGAGCGGGTCATGGTTCTCAGCGAGGTCTTGTTGGCCGTTGCCCTAGTGCGGTGATCGCTAGCGCGGCCTCCTCTGTGATCTCTTGGACTCCGGAACATCGCCGGGAAACCGTCTCTCGTGCAACGCCAAGCTGTCGCGCAACGTCCG